>JAISTB010000010.1 GCA_031272775.1 Fusobacteriaceae bacterium
CAGAATCAAAGCACATCAAAATCAATATGCTGTCAGCCCTTTCTAATAGAGGGAAGCTGAGATTCATGCTTTACAAAGACAATATGAACAGCGACAAGCTAATTGATTTTATGCGTCGCTTGGTTCACGAAAGTAAGAAAAAAGTGTTCTTGATTCTGGACAATTTACGTGTCCACCATTCTACAAAGGTCGCCAAGTGGCTCGAAAAGCACAAGGCAGAGATCGAAGTATTTTACTTGCCGCCGTATGCTCCAGAATACAACCCGGACGAACTCCTCAACAGTGATTTGAAGCGAGGAATTGGCAAGTGTTCAAGTCCAAATTCCGAGGAAGAACTAGAGCATAACGTGCGTTCACACTTGAAATCCGTGCAGCTACTTCCCGAAAAGATCAAAGGGTTTTTCGGTTCAAAGACTACCAGTTACGCTGCATAAACTGCGCAAGGTTTAATCGGGGGGAGCAATATCTTACAACAATAAGCAGTCTTAAAAGTTAAAATCTGCGCCGCTGTTCCTGGTTGATCAATATGCTGTCAGTGAATTTCGCCTTAACGATACTCAATACTTAGTGAAGATCTATTCTTCATGAAACAAGAATTTATTTCTTGTTGCTTTTTTTTTCGATGTCAGGTATAATTAGGGAAAGGAGCGAATTATGCCGACACTAAGCGTATTTTTTGGAATAATCATCACTATGTATAGGGAAATAGGCGGAAAACACAATCTGCCACACTTTCATGCCCAATACCAAGATTTTGAAGCGGCGGTATCTTTTGATGGAGAAGTACTTGAGGGTGCGCTTCCTCCCAATAAATTGAAATTGGTTTTAGCTTGGACAGAAATCCATAAAGAAGATTTAAAAGCAAATTGGATTTTATTGGAAAAAGGAATTCAGACATTCCGCATTGAACCGCTCAGGTAAGGAGGATTTTCATGTTACAACCAAAAATATTATCCGCCAGTCCCCTTGATCAATTCAGACTGTATCTGGTTTATGAAAACGGGGAAAACCGGATTTTTGATGTATCCCCGTATATTTCCGGCGAATGGTTTGGACGACTTGCAGATCGGCAGTATTTTAAAACTGCACACTTAAACGGCGTGACGGTGGAGTGGGCCGACGGACAGGATATTGCTCCCCATGAGTTGTACGAATTGTCTAAGCTTGTAGAAGTCAAGGCTACCACATGACCGCGGGTTTACCCCCCCACCCACGCAACTCCCGGCAGCTTCGCTGCCAGTCTCGGCTGTGGCTCACTTCGTCCGCTGGCGCCGAGGCATCGTGGTCTTCCTAACATTTGCTACGGACTACGTCCTTGCAAGCGTAAGAAGCCACGAACCCCCTTCTAAGAAGGGGGCTGCGGCCACCGTACAAGGCGGCTTACCTTACAACGAGAAGCAGTCATTAAAGTCAAAATCTGCGCTGAATTTGCGCAGATTTTTTTCAAAAAGACGAAATTCCTCAGAATCTCCCCTTCGCAAGGGGAGACGTCGGCCGCAGGGCCGACAGAGAGGTCGGGGCAAGCGGGACGAGTAGCTTCCGTTCAACAAATTGATACTCGTTTTCACGATTACCCCTTTATGCCATCCCCGCAAAAACAATATGACTTTTTTGCGTTCTGACGGTTAAATATCACACAAATCGTACAAGAAATCTCCAAAAAAACTTGACACCGTACACAATCCGTCTTATAATAGTAATGAATACAAAAGCGCGGGCTGCAAGCCCCGGAACAATTTATAAGGAGGAGACTTCATGATAGAAGGAAGCGCGGACATCGCTTTGTCGGCAAAATTGTGTTATGGCATGGTAGGCGGCGGTCAGGGCGCCTTTATCGGCGACGTGCATCGCAAGGCAATCGCCCTTGACGGCCTGGCGGAAATCAAGGCGGGTTGTTTCTCCCGCTCGGTGGAAAACACCCTCGCAACCGGCGCGGCTCTGGGCATCGCCCCCGAACGGCTCTACAAGACCTATGAGGAAATGGCCGAAGGCGAGGCCAAAAGGCTCGACAAAATCGACTTTGTCGTCATCGTGACGCCCAATGTGAGCCATTATCCGGCGGCTAAGGCTTTCCTGAGCAAGGGCATCGCCGTCGTGTGCGACAAACCCCTGACTTTTGAGGCGGCCGAAGCCGAAGAACTGGCCGCGTTGGCCAAAAAGAACAAGCTGCTCTTTGCGGTGACCTATACCTATACGGGCTATCCGGCCGTAAAGCAGGCCAAAGAGCTGATCAAAAAAGGCGAAATCGGCGCGATCCGCTTCGTGAACGCCGAATATCCCCAGGAATGGCTTATGGACGAGGCGGAAAAACAGGGGAACAAGCAGGCCGAATGGCGGACGAATCCGGCCATATCCGGCAAATCCAACTGCGTGGGCGATATCGGCTCCCACGTGGAAAATCTCGTTTCCTATATCACAGGCCTCAAGATCCGCTCCCTCTGCGCCCGGCTGGATATCTTTGTGCCGGGTCGGAAGCTCGACGATAACGCCAGTATCCTGGTGGACTATGAAGGCGGCGCCAAGGGCCTCTATTGGGCGAGCCAAATCGCCGCGGGCTACGACAACGCGTTGAGCGTTCGCGTGTTCGGCGAAAAGGGAACCATCGAATGGAAGCAGGAAATTCCCAATTATCTCAAGTTGTACAAACCCGGACAGCCCTGCGTGACCCTGTCCCGGGGCAGAGACCCCTTCGCCCCCCACGCCCAGAGCTATTCGCGGATCCCCTCGGGCCATCCCGAAGGCTATTTTGAGGCGCTGGCCAATATTTACAAGACCTATATCTCCGCCCTTGCCAAGCAGAAAGCGGGAGGAGCGCTGACGGAAGGGGATCTCGATTTCCCCGACGCCAATGCCGGCGCCGAAGGCGTAAAATTCATCGGCAAGTGCGTGGAAAGCTCTCAGAAAGGCGCGACCTGGGTTGAGTTTTAACGATAGTTTCAAATAAATCTGACAAGTTATAAGGAGGAACCTTATGGCAAGACCGGTAACGATTTTTACGGGACAATGGGCGGACCTGCCCTTCGACGAAATGTGCGGCAAGATCAAATCCTTCGGTTATGACGGCGTGGAAATCGCCTGCTGGGGCGACCACCTCGACCTGAAGCGGGCGGCGGAAGATCCGGCCTACGTGGCCGATCGCCAGGCCATATTGGCCAAACACGGCCTCAAGTGCTGGGCCATCGGCACGCATCTGCCCGGGCAGTGCGTAGGCGATCTCTGGGATCCCCGACTGGACGGCTTCGCGCCTCCGGCGCTGGCGGGTAAACCCGAAGAAATCCGGGCCTGGGGCATCCAGGAAATGAAATACGCGGCCAAGGCGGCCAAAAATCTGGGCGTCAAAGTGGTCACGGGCTTTATGGGAAGCCCCGTCTGGAAATATTTTTACAGCTTCCCCCAGACCAGCGATCAGATGATCGACGACGCCTTCAAGGAAATTGTGCGCCTGTGGACGCCGATTTTCGACGAATTTGACAAAAACGGCGTATTGTTCGCCCTCGAAGTGCACCCCACGGAAATCGCCTTCGACTATTACACGGCGGAGCGCCTCCTGAAGGAATTCAACAGACGCCCGACTCTGGGCTTCAATTTTGACCCCTCGCATCTGATCTGGCAGGGCGTAACCCCCCACATCTTCCTGCGGGATTTCGCGGATCGGATTTACCACGTGCACATGAAAGACGCGGCGGTCACCCTCGACGGCAAAGCCGGTATTTTGGGCTCCCATATTACGTTCGGCGATACCCGTCGGGGCTGGAATTTCAGATCCCTCGGCCACGGCGACGTCGATTTCGAGAACATCATTCGGGAATTAAACGCCATGGATTATCAGGGACCCCTTTCGGTCGAATGGGAAGACTCGGGCATGGAGCGCGAATACGGCGCGAAAGAAGCCTGCGCCTTTGTGCGCGAGGTCGACTTCGCCCCCTCAAACATCGCCTTTGACGACGCCATGAAGAAGGACTGATCGAGGTGACGGCGCAAACGGAGGGGAAAAGCGGCGGAAACGAACCCCGCGCCATCCTTTCCATAGACCATATCACAAAGCAATTTTCCGGCGTAAAAGT
Organism: Fusobacteriaceae bacterium; assembly: GCA_031272775.1. Taxonomy (NCBI): domain Bacteria; kingdom Fusobacteriati; phylum Fusobacteriota; class Fusobacteriia; order Fusobacteriales; family Fusobacteriaceae; species Fusobacteriaceae bacterium. The sequence goes on from JAISTB010000010.1 coordinate 4,065, forward strand.
CCTGGACGATATTACGACCGACATCCGTGAAGGCGAAATCATGGGCCTGATCGGGGAAAACGGGGCCGGCAAATCCACGCTCATCAAGATTATCAGCGGCATATACCAACCCAGCGCGGGGCGGCTTCTCCTGAACGGAGAGCCCGTCTCCGTGCCGGATTACGTGACCGCGAAATCCCTGGGCATCGCCATCGTCCCCCAGGAATTCAACCTGATCAATACGCTAAACGTTTACGAAAACATTTTTCTTGGCAATGAAATCCGCAAAAAATCAGGCCTCCTCGACAAGCAGGCCATGAGGCGGGCCGCCGAAAAGCAGCTCGAAAAACTCAAGATGCCCGTGGCCGTCAACCAATTGGTCAGCCGCCTCAGCGTCGCCGAAAAGCAAATGGTGGAAATCTCCAAGGCGCTCATGCTGAACGCCCGGATTCTCATTATGGACGAACCCACGACGACCCTTACGGGGCGCGAAATCACCACGCTTTTTGAGCTCATGCGGGATTTGAAAAAACAAAACGTCACGATGATCTTCGTGTCCCACAAACTCACGGAGATCAAGACGCTCTGCGACCGGGTGATCGTGCTCCGGGACGGGAAACTCATCAGCGTCGATGATATCGCCGACGTCAATGAGGAAGATATCGCGAGGAAAATGATCGGGCGCAATTTTCAGCAGATTTACCCCGAAAAGCTCCTCAGATCCGAAGAGACCGAAGTGTTCTCGGCTCAGGGCATTTGCGTCCCCAATCTCCTGAAAGACGTATCCTTCAGCCTGCGCAAGGGAGAAATCCTGGGCTTCGCGGGACTCGTGGGCTCGGGGCGTACTGAGCTGGCCGAAGCCGTTATGGGCTTGCGGGCCATAAGCGCCGGCAAAATTTTCATCAAAGGCAAAGAGGCGCGGATCAAGACTCCGGCGGACGCCGTCAGGCACGGTCTCGGCTATCTCAGCGAAGACAGGCAGGGCAAGGGCATCGTGCAGCATTTTACCCTGCCGCAAAATATCACGCTGATCTCGCTGAAACGCTATTTGCAGGGCGCATTTATCAACAAAGGCAAAGAAATAGCGAAAACGAAAGAATACGTGGAAATGTTTAGAATAGCGGCTGCGTCTCTTTCCATGCAGCTGCGCTATCTCTCCGGCGGCAACCAGCAAAAGGTGTACCTGTCCCGCTGGGTGGACACGAATCCGTCGATTTTGATCCTTGACGAACCCACCCGGGGCATCGACGTCAAGGCCAAGCAGGAAGTCTACGAATTTATCCACCGTCTCGCGGGGGAGGGCATTTCCTGCATCGTCATTTCCTCGGAAATGGAAGAAATCATCGGTCTCTGCAGCCGCGTCTATGTCATGAAGGAAGGCAGCGTCGCGGGATGCGTTGAAGGGGATCACATCAACGAAGAAGAAATCATGTTTTACGCAACCGGCATCAAAGGGAGGCAGTTTTAATGGAACAAAACGTTAAGACCGGCGACGCCGGGCTTTTGAAGAAATTTGAATGGAGCGAGCACACGACGGAACTGGGCTTCGTGCTGCTCTTCCTCTTGGCGACGGTCGTGGGCTGGCCGAATTTTTTGCAGACCCGGAACCTGATCAACATCCTGCGGCAGCAATCCTATACGGGCATCATCGCCCTGGGCATGACGCTCGTCGTGATCTCTGGAGGCATCGATCTCTCGGTGGGCTCCATGATGGCCTTTACGGGGGGCATCACGATCTATGTGCTCAATACCTTTCCGTCAAATTCCCTGACCGGGGTCGTCGTAGCGTCGGTTTTCGTGCTGGTCTTCGGAGCCGTCTGCGGATTCGTGAACGGCTTTCTCGTGACCCGATGCCGGATCGCGCCCTTTATCGCGACCTTGGGCACCATGTCCATCTTCCGTTCGCTGATCCAGTATTTTTCCGGAGCGTCCAATATCCTTTCCAAGAATACGCTGTATCCGAAAATCGGCTCGGGCTTCGCGTTGGGGATTCCGGTCCCCGTGTGGGTATTTCTCATTCTCGCCGCGGCCATGCATTTTTTACTCAACAACACGAGCTTCGGCCGCTATGTGTGCGCCGTGGGGGCCAATGAAATGGTCGCGAAATATTCGGCCATCGGCGTACAGACCGTGAAGCTCATCCCCTATGTGATTACGGGCTTTACCGTGGGCGTCACGGCCCTCATGTGGTCCACGCGGATCAACTGTATCCAGTCATCGGGAGACGGCACGGGCTATGAGCTCGAGGCCGTGGCCGCCGTCGTGATCGGCGGTACGTCCATGTCCGGCGGCAAAGGCTCCATCGTAGGCACGGTCTTGGGGGCGCTGATGCTGGGCATGATCAATAACATGCTTGTACTGGGCGGCGTTTCGTCGTTCCTGCAGCAGGCAGTCAGAGGTTTGGTCATTATTGCGGCAGTGTTACTGCAATATAATCGCAATATTAAATAGGAGGTACAAATGAAAAAAGTTGTGTTAGCGTTTTTATTTACCCTGTTTCTGGGCTCCTTCGCTTTTGGCAAGGGAGCGGTGAAAATCGGCGTAGCGGTACCGACGGCTGACCACGGCTGGACGGGCGGCATCGGCTGGTGGGCCGACCACGCGGTAAACGAGCTGAAAAGCAAGTACGAAGGAAAAGTGGAATTCCGCGTAGTGCATTCGGCAAACGCCACCGCGCAGGTCGCGGACGTGGAAAATCTTGGTTCCTGGGGCATGGAATACCTCGTCATTCTTCCCCACGAATCGGCGCCCCTTACCCCCATCGTAAAACAGTTCCACGATCAGGGCGTAAAGTGCATCGTCGTTGACCGCGGACTGACCGACACGAGCTTCGGCTATGTAAACTTGGCGGGCGACAATCCGGGCCTGGGCCGCGAAAGCGGAAAATGGCTGGCCGCCACCATGAAAGCCGAAGGATTGACGGACTACGTGGTTATGGGCGGAATGCCTGTTGTCATCGACACCGAGAGAATGGACGCCTTCTTCGCCGAAATGGATAAAGAAGCGTCGCTCAAAGATCTTGAGGGCAAAGGCAAGTACCAGTTCGCCAACTGGTCCACACAGGACGGCCTGAAAATCATGGAGACCTTCCTGCAGAAGTTCCCGAAGATCGACGCGGTGTTCTGCCAGGACGACGACGTGCTGACGGGCGTATTGCAGGCCATCAAAGAATCCGGCCGCAAGGACATCAAGATCGCGCTGGGCGGCGCCGGTTCCAAAGTCGTTATGGAAATGATCAAAGCCAATGATCCCCTGGTACGGGCGACGACGCTGTACCATCCCTCGATGATTTCCGACGGGATCCAGTACGCCGTTGACGTGGCGACGGGCGCCAAAAGCGATTCCTTCCACACGGCGAAAGAACCTGTTTCCGTGGTTATTCCTTCCGCGCTGATCGACAAATCCAACGTGGACAAATACTACAATCCGGATTCCTCGTTCTAAAGAAAGTTCCGAGTACGCGGCAAATCGCGAATTTGCGCGCACAAATTCCAGCAAAAAACTGCCGTTTCACGCGGCAGTTTTTTGATCTGAAAATTTTTGTATTTTCTTCCCCTTACTTCCCGAGCACAATCTCCGAAAAGATATTCTCAAGCAGCTCCTGCTTGCCGCTGGTCCGGCCTTCGGGCCCGTAAGCGGTCGCCAGCGCCGCCAGCGCGTCCAGAGTGAAGCCTCCTTTTTCAAACTTCGCCCCGTCCCCGCTGTCCCAGGACGCGTAGCGTTTTTTGAGAAACGCCGGAATTCTGCCGTCTTCAAAGACTTCGACAGCCTTCAACAGCCCGTAGGCGAAGGCGTCCATGCCTCCGATATGGGCGATGAAGAGGTCTTCGGCGTCGACGGAGTTTCTCCGGATTTTCGCGTCAAAGTTGAGCCCGCCGGTGGTAAAGCCGCCCATTCTGAGTACGGCCAGCATGGCCTGGGTCGTCTCGTAGACATTGTTGGGGAACTGATCCGTATCCCAACCGTTTCGGGCGTCGCCGCGGTTGGCGTCAATGGAGCCCAGAAGCCCGTTGTCAACGCAGACATTGAGCTCGTGGGCAAAGTCGTGGCCCGCCAGCTCGGCGTGATTGGCTTCGATATTGAGCTTGAAGTCCTTGTCGAGGCCGTAGGCTCTGAGAAAGCCGATAACGGTCTCGGCGTCAAAGTCGTACTGGTGCTTTGTGGGCTCCATGGGTTTGGGCTCGATGTAGAAGGTCCCCGTAAAGCCCTGCTTGCGCCCGTAGTCCCGGGCAATCGTGAGCAGCATGGCCAGATGGTCCTTCTCCCGCTTCATGTCCGTATTGAGAAGGCTCATATAACCTTCGCGCCCACCCCAGAACGTGTAGCCCTGACCGCCCAGCTTGATGGTCCCGTCAATGGCGTTTTTGATCTGGTTGGCGGCGTGCGCCGTCACGGCGAAATCGGGGTTCGTCCCGGCCCCGTTCATAAAGCGCGGGTTTGTAAAGACGTTGGCCGTCCCCCAGAGGAGTTTGACGCCGGTCGCGTCCTGTTTTTTCTTGAGGGCGTCGACGATTTTCGCGAGGTTCTCGGCCGATTCCGCCGGGCTTGCGCCTTCGGGGGCGATGTCTCGGTCGTGCCAGCAGTAGTATTCGGCGCCTAATTTTGTAAAAAATTCAAAGGCCGCGTCGGCTTTGTTATAAGCGTTTTGCATCTTGTCGTCCGTGCAATTCCAGGGGAAGATCATCGTCGCCCCGCCGAAGGGATCGACGCCGTCGGCGCAAAAACTGTGCCAGTAGGCGACCGCGAACCGCAGCCAGTCTTTCATTTTCTTGCCTTTGACCTCGCGCTCCGCCTCATAATATTTGAAAGCCAGCGGATTTTTGCTGCCGGCCCCTTCATAGGGGATTTTTCCGATCCCCGGGAAATATTCCTTGTTTCCGATATACACCTTTGACATCATCATCATCGTCTCCTTTTCTCTATAAAATTTGTATCCTATGTCGTAAAATGTCCGCCCTCAGCGGAAAATTGGCGTCAAAGCCGCAAGATACCGCTTGTAGGACTCATAGGCCTCCGCGTAGCGCGGGGCCCGCTTGGGATCCGGCATATTGGTCTCGTCTTCCCGGATCTCGATATGGGCCTTGGTCAGTTCCGCCACGGGAACCGGCGTCCCCTCGTGCTTAAGCTTACACCACAGGGCCTGAAGGGCCGCCCCCATGGCAGCCGCTTCGGGGTTGACGGGGCGCTTTACCGGAAGGCCCAGAATATCGGCCGCGATCTGCCGCCAGAGGGGCGAATTGCTCCCTCCTCCGGCGATCCGGATTTCCCTTGCCTGGAAACCCAGGGCCTGAAAGGCCTCGAGTCCCCCCTTCATGCCGTAGACAGCCGCTTCCAAAGCCGCCCGGGCGATATTTTCCCGGGAGCAATTGGCCGCCGTCAGTCCCGCGATGGTCGCCCTGCCGTTGGGAAGATTGGGCGTGCGTTCGCCGTTAAAAAACGGCAGGAAAATGACGCCTCCCGCGCCGGGATCGGCCTTTTCCGCCAGTTCGTTTAATTCTCTCACGTCAAGGCCGAAGAGTTCTCTCGTTTCTTCGGTCGCAACCGTGCAGTTCATCGTGCAAAGAAGCGGCAGATAGCCGCCGGTCGAGGAATTAAAGCCCGAAAGTCCCTTGACGGGATCGGAAAGCGGCGTGTCGGAGTAGCCGAAAAGCGTCCCCGAGGTCCCGAGACTCATGGTGAGAAAGCCGTCCTCCACGGTTCCGGTCCCGATGGCGGCCATCATGTTGTCGCCGCCCCCCGATGACACGGGGATGCCCGCGGGGATACCAAAGCGCCCCGCCGCTGCTTCCGTCACAAAGCCCGCGGGTTCGTCGGAAGCGATGACCTCCGGCAGAATCCCGTACAATTTCGGATCGATAATCTCGCAAATTTTTTTGGACCAGCGCCGCTTGACGCCGTCAAATATGGCCATGCCCGAAGCGTCGCCGCACTCGGCCTTGTAATTACCGGTGAAGAGCCAATTCAGATAATCGTGGGGCAACATCACGTAGCGCAGTTTCGAGAAGGTTTCGGCTTTGTTTTCTTTCAGCCAGAGGATCTTGGGCGCGGTAAAACCAGGCAGCATGAGATTTTTGACCTCGGCGATAACGGCGGCGTCGCCTCCGGCCTTTTTCGTGATTTCTTCGCACTGGGGGGCCGTCGTCGTATCGTTCCAGAGTTTTACGTTGTAAAGGACTTCTCCCCCTTCGCCCAGGGGCACGAAGCCGTGCTGATGTCCCGAAACGCCCAGGGCGGTGATCGTTTGGCGCTCCGCCTCGGAAAGCGCCGCGAAGCAATTTTCCAAAGCCTTTTCCCACCATTCGGTTTTCTGTTCCCTTGTCCCGTCGTTTTCGGCGATGATGTCGACGGCCTGCTGGGCGCTTGTGACAACTTTCTTTTGTTCCCAATCATAGAGGACGACCTTGATGCTCTGGGTCCCCATATCGATGCCGGCAACGGTTTTCATACGATCACCCCAACCCGGTCTTTCTGCGCGTATAGACGTCATAGAACACGGCCAGGAGCAAAATGGCCGCTTTGACCACATACTGGTAATGGGTGCCGAGGTTCATCAGCGACATGCCGTTGTTGATGGCGCTCATGACGAGACCCCCGACGATGACGCCGACGACGGAGCCGATCCCCCCTGAAGCCGACACGCCGCCGATGTAGCAGGCCGCGATGGCGTCCATTTCAAAGTTGGCGCCGGCCTGGGGCAGGGCCGTATTCATATAGCCCGTGGAAATTACGGCCGCGAGGCCCGTCAGCATACCCATAAAGCAGAAGACGATAAAGGTGATGAGTTCCGAATTGATGCCCGAAAGTTTGGCCGACCTGGCGTTTCCGCCGACAGCGTAGATATATCGGCCAAGGACCGTGTTGTTTAAAATAAAGTAAAACACAAAGACCGTGATCCCCACGACAAGGACAACGACAGGGAGTCCCCGGTATTCGGCGAAGCGCTCGGCCAGGCCCAGCACAAGGACCGAGGTCGCGATGAGTTTCGCGGCAAAGACCGGCGTTGAGCTCACTTCAAAGTCGTTGGCGATCTTTTTCCGTCGGCCCACGATCTCTGAAATCACAAATATGGCGACGAGAATGACCCCGATCACCAGCGAAGCCGGGTAAAGCCTGAGGCTCTCGGTTTCCACAATGGGCTTCAAACCCATGACCTCATCGACGGTCCCCGTGGAAAGATAGGAATAGCCCGTATCCTTCAAGGCGATCGGCGAGACTTTCGTAATGATGTAGGTGAGCCCCCGGAAGAGCATCATGCCCGCCAGCGTCACGATAAACGCGGGAATTTTGGCGTAGGCGATCCAGATGCCCTGAAAGGCCCCGATGCCGACGCCTATGGCCATGGAAGCGATAACCGTCACGGTCAGCCCCACGCCCGTATTGTAGATCATGGCCGAGATGGCCCCGATAAAGGCGCAGACGGAACCCACCGAGAGGTCGATCCCGAGGATAATGATACACTGCACCATGCCCACGGCCAGAATCAGCACATAGCTGTACTGGAAGAAAATATTCGTAAAGTTTCTGGCGTTGAAATTGACCCAGTTGGTCAGCGGCGCGAAAACCAGCATAATAATCGCCAGCATGATAAACATTGAGTAATTTCGTATATTTTTCATGAACATATTTTTAAAATCCGTCGTCCGAATTTCTTTTCCGCTCATATTGCCTCCATTCAGTGGTTTAATCGCGGCGGGCTCAGTCCAGAAGGGCCATCCGCATGATTTTTTCCTGGGTCGCCTCTTCTTTTCCGAGCTCCCCCTTGATTCTCCCCTCGTTCATGACGTAGATCCTGTCGGCCATACCGAGCGCCTCGGGCATTTCCGAGCTCACCATGATGACGCTCTTGCCGGAAGCCGCCATGTCGTTCAAGATATCGTAGATTTCGGTCTTGGCGCCGACGTCAATGCCCCTTGTGGGTTCATCCACAATAAAGATGTCGGGATCGATCATCAAAGACCGGCTCACGACGACTTTCTGCTGATTGCCCCCCGAAAGGTTCTTGGACAGCTGATTGACCGAAGGGGTGCGGATGCTGAGGTCCTTCCGGTATTTTTCCGCGACGTTGATCTCTTTTTGTTTATCGACGACGCCGGCCCGGGAGATTTTTTTCAGGCTGGAATTGGTGATATTCGTCTTGATGTCCTGGATCAGGATGAGTCCGAGGTTCTTTCTGTCTTCGGAAATGTAGCCCAATCCCGCCCCCATGGCCTGGCGGCTCGATTTGAGGTTGACTTTCTTCCCTTTGACGAAGATTTCCCCTTCGCTTTTGCTTCCGTAGGATTTCCCGAAGATGCTCATCATGAGCTCGGTCCGACCGGCCCCCATGGGTCCGCAAAAGGCAAGAATTTCGCCTTTACGCAGGTGGAAGGACACGTTATCCACGACCTTGATCGCGTGAAAATCGGGATGGTACACGGTCCAATTCTTGACTTCGAGGACCGTCTCCCCGGGCTGCGATTTCCGCTCAGGAAAGCGGTGGGTCAGATTTCGCCCGACCATGTCTTTGATGATCATGTCCTCGGTCAGTCCGTCTTTTTTGACGTCGTAGGTGGCAATGGACTTGCCGTCCCTGAGGACCGTCACGGAGTCGGCCACCTTCAGGACTTCGTTCAATTTGTGGGAAATCATGATGATCGTCATGCCGTCCCGTTTGAATTCCTGAATCAGGTTCAGCAGATGTTCGCTCTCGTCGTCGTTGAGCGAAGACGTCGGCTCGTCGAGGATCAAAAGCTCCACTTTCTTCGAAAGAGAACGGGCGATCTCAACCAGTTGCTGCTTTCCCACGCTCATTTTGCTGACGATGGTATCGGGGGATTCCTTTAGCCCCACCCGGTCCAGGTAAATCTTCGATTCCTTCCGGAAAAAATCCCAGTTGATGATGCCGAAAGCTGCCAGGGGATAAGGCCTCTTGCCCTCGGGGCTCATCTGCATATGTCCGAGAAAAATATTTTCATAGATCGAAAGATAGGGCGAGAGGGCCAGTTCCTGATGGACGATGGCCAGCCCTTCCTTTTCGCTGTCTTTGACGCTCTTGTAATTGGTTTCCTTTCCTTTGTAAATGACTTTCCCTTCGTAATCCCCCTTGGGGTAAACCCCGGAGATGACGCTCATGAGGGTCGACTTGCCCGCGCCGTTTTCGCCGCAGAGCGAGTGAATCTCCCCTTGCTTGACCTTGAGGTTGACGTTGTCGAGGGCCCGCACGCCGGGAAAATCCTTGGTCAGGTTTTCGATTTCCAGAATATATCCGCTCATGGTTACCGCCTTTATTTCTGAATTTACGCGCATTTCATAGAAACATTGCCGGACGGGGTCCGGCAATGCGTTATCTTCAAGTCAGAAAAAAATCTTTTCCATAAAGGAAAGCCGCTTATTTCAGTTTCGCAGCTTCTTCGGCCGTATAGAATCCCGCGTCAACCGGCACGTTCACGTTTTCTTTCGTGATGCCGATGGGATCCAGCAGATAGGTGGCCACATAACCGGTTCCGGTGTATCCGATTTCCTTCAGGTCCCCTTCGGCCAATACGGCGCCCGGTATGTTGGGTTTTTCGCCTTTGGCCAGGGCGTCGGCCAGAATAACGGCGGCTTCGGCCAGTTTCGCGGTATCTTTGAAGACCGTCATATACTGTTCGCCATTTTTGATGGAAACGGCGGAGTCAAACTCGGCGTCCTGTCCCGTAACCACAGGCAGTTTGCTGCGGTATTTGGCGTCGGCCTTGCAGGCTTCGATGATGGCCCGGCCCAGCGTGTCGTTGGGGGACAATACGGCGTCAAGGGTGATCTTGGACGCGTCGTTATTCAGGAGATTTTCCATTCTGGTCTTGGCCAAAGGTCCGGACCAGTTTTCCGTCGCAATTTTCTGAAAATTGCTTGTATCCTTGTAAGTTTCCGGATAGGGACCCACAACTTTCAAAACGCCTTTCTTGATATAGGGATTCAGCACGTCTATTGCGCCCTGATAGAAGAAGTTGGCGTTGGCGTCGGTGGGAGATCCGGCGAAAAGCGTGATGTACTTGGGAGCGGCGGTTGTGGCGGCAGGCAGGTTCAGCGCTTTTTCGATGCCCTGGCCCTGGAGGGTGCCGACTTTGTAGTTATTGAAGGTAATAAATGCGCTGTAATTGGTGGTTCCCTGGATGATTCTGTCATAGGCCACTACGACAGCCTTATCCCGGGCCGCTTCTTCCACAACGGATTTTACGCCGTCATTGATGTTGCCAATGATGAGAACCTTGGCGCCCTGGGTCAGAAAACTCTGGATTTGCTGATTCTGTTGGGCCTGATCGGCGTTCCCGTATTGTACGAGACCCGAGTATCCCCTTTTCTCAGCTTCTTTCTTCAGGGATTCTCCGTCTTTTGTCCAGCGGAGAACGTGGGTTTCCGGCATGGCGATGCCTACGATGGTCGCTTTCGCGAATAGGGAAAGGCTTGCGAGTATGAGCATTGCGACAATAGACAACAATTTCTTCATGATACTCCTCCTTGATATGGATAGAATGGCAGGCTGCCGCAAAATGTTTACAGCCTGAAGCAAACGGTCATTTATGTGACCGCTTTATCTTAGTCCAATTATACCCCGTACTTACCCCTGTGTCAAGAGGAAGTGAAAGAAATTTCAAATTGTTTTCAAAAATCCGTTTTCTTCAAGCAAAGGCCGTATTTCCCGGAAAATATTCCAAAAGATGATCTCGTAGCCGTTCTCGTTGGGATGGACTTCATCGTACATGGCGTCAGCATTTGCAAAGACTCCGTTCCAAATATCGGAAATCATGTTAATTTCCGGAAAATCTTTTTGCAGTCCCGCGTACATTTCGTCAAATTCCCCCGAGGGGTCATAGGTCTTTTTCATGGCTTCCCCGTAAAATCTGGCGACATAAATCTGTCTCCCGGGGGCTCTGAGTCGGGCGAGCATTTGCCGGTAGCCGTAGTCGACCTTCCGGACCCGCCAGTCCCGGGCGTAACTGTAGAAATCATTCATGCCGAAGTTGATGATGACAACGGCCGGATCGTAGGCGAGAACGTCCTCCTCGATCCGCCAGAGCCCGTCCATGGCGGTCTCTCCGTTGACGCCCGCGTTGATGACGGGGACCGTGACCCGCGCGGCAAGGAGCGAGGGCCAGGACTGGGCCTCCGTATAGGCCCCGAAGCCGTAGGTGATGCTGTCCCCGAAGCAGACGATGCTCTTGAAATTCGTAAGATCAAGCTTCATAAGCCCCCTTCCTTTGGGGAAAGACCCGCTTTTTGATCTCCACGAGGGGGATAATCGCGAAGGCGAGCCCTACGGCAATGGCCAGCTCCCTCGGGCGCAGGGCGTCCAGGCCGAAGGCCGCGTTCAAGCCCGGCAGATAGAGGACGACCAGCGTCAGGGCGGCGCTTAGTCCCATGGCCCCCCAGAGCAGGATATTCTGTTTTTTCAGGGCAAAGATCGAATGGGTCCGGGAGCGCATATTGAGCGAATGAAAGACCTCGCACATGGCAAGGGTCAGAAAGGCCATGGTCTCGGCGTCAAATTCCGAGACCCGGGATCCCGCCACATAACTGGCGAGCGTCAAAACCGCGATGGCGAACCCCTGCCAGATGACGTCAATACCCAGCCCGTCGCTGAAAACAGAGGCGTTTGCGGGTCTCGGGGGATTTTTCATGGCGTCGTCCTCGGCGGGCTCGACGCCCAGGGCCATGGCCGGGAAGGTATCGGTCACGAGATTGATCCAGAGGATGTGGATCGGTTTCAAGAGGATAAAGCCGAAGAGGGTCGCCACAAAGACGGCGATGACTTCTGCCAAGTTTGACGACAGCAGAAACTGCACGGCCTTGCGGATATTCTCGTAAATCCGGCGGCCTTCGCCCACGGCCGAGACGATCGTCGCGAAGTTGTCGTCGGCCAAAACCATATCGGCGACGTTTTTCGTGACGTCGGTGCCGGTTATCCCCATGCCGACGCCGATATCGGCTTCCTTGATAGAAGGGGCGTCATTGACGCCGTCTCCGGTCATGGCCACGATCCGGCCCTTTTTCTTCCAGGCCTTGACGATCCGGACCTTGTGCTCGGGCTGCACCCGGGCGTAGACGCTGTAGTTTTCGACGTCAAAGGATTCCTCGGGGATTTTCGAGAGCTCGGCCCCCGTAATGGCCCGGGCGGGATCGGAAAGGATCCCCAGGTCTTTGGCGATGGCGACGGCGGTATCCCGGTGGTCGCCGGTAATCATGACGGCCCGGATGCCCGCTTGGGCGCATTCCTTCACGGCCCCTTTGACTTCGGGGCGCACGGGGTCGATCATGCCGCAAAGGCCGACGAAGATCATGTCTTTTTCGATGGTCTCGGGCGCGCGGTCGCCGGGGAGGGTCTCATAGACTTTGTATGCGCCGGCCAAAACCCGCAGGGCCTTGTCGGCCATCCGTTTATTTTCCGACAGGATCTCCGAGACGAAGACGTCCGCCATGGGGAGCGGCCCCGCATCGTGGAGTATCCGCGTACAGCGCCCGAGGATCTCGTCGGGGGCGCCTTTCGTATATTGAACAATCTTCTTTCCTTCAAGATGGAGCGTCGACATCATTTTCCGGACGCTGTCAAAGGGGGCTTCGGCCACCCGGGCGAGGTCTTCCGATCCTTTTCCGAAAGCCTTGAGGGCGATCTCCGTGGGGTCGCCCACGCCCCCGGCGTCATTGATCACGGCGTCGTTGCAGAGCCACATGATTTTTTTGAGGACGTCGGTCTGACCCCAGTTTTCCACGACCGTCATGCGGTTCTGGGTCAATGTGCCGGTCTTGTCGGAGCAGATGACTTCCGTGGATCCCAGCGTTTCCACCGCCGTCAGCCGCCGGATAATGGCGTTTCGCTGCGACATGTGCTTGACGCCTATGGAAAGGAGCACGGTTACCACGACCACGAGCCCTTCGGGGATGGCCGCCACGGCCAGCGATATGGCCGTAAGAAAAGATTCGAAAATTCTCCCGGTCCCGAAGCGGAAGATATCGATACAAAAAATAAAAACGCAAATGGCGAGGACGCTTATGCTCAAGACCTTGCTCAATTGATCGAGACGCTGCTGCAAGGGGGTCCGCTCTTCTTCGGTATTGGCCAGAGCATCGGCGATTTTGCCCATTTCGGTCGCCATGCCGGTCCGGCAGACGATCCCTTCCCCCCGGCCGTAGACGACGGAGGTCCCCATGTAGGCCATATTTTTCCGGTCGCCCAGGGGGATATCCTCTTCGCCCGAAAGCGCGTCGGGATGCTTTTCCACGGGGACCGATTCCCCGGTCAGGGCAGCCTCTTCGATTTTGAGCGTCGCGCAGTGGATCAGGCGCATATCGGCGGGAATGCTGTCCCCCGCTTCGAGGAGAACGAGATCTCCGGGGACGAGATCCGCCGAGTGGACGGAAATGGCGTTTCCCCCGCGCCGTACTTTACTCACGGCTTCGGACATCTTCCGCAGGGCCTCGATGGCCGCCTCCGCCTTGCTCTCCTGGATGATCCCCAGCGTCGCGTTCAGCACAATCACGATAAAGATAATGACCATGTCGGCGTATTCGCCGAATACGCCCGAGACGATACCGGCCCCGGCCAGAATCAGAACCATGGGGTCCCGGATCTGGGCCCAGATCCTTAAGATCAAGGGCTTTTTGGGCGCTTCGGCGAGCCTGTTGGGGCCGATCTTTTCAAGGCGCTCCGCCGCTTCCGCGGGATCCAGTCCCCTTTCCCCGGAAGCGAGGGCTTCCATGACCTCGGACGCGGTCTGTCGATACTCGTGCATGTTGATAAACCTCCTCGGCGTAAGATAAGGTATTATAGCACAAACGTTTGTCCTCCGCAAGCGCTTTGTGAACACCGGAGCGTAACGGGGATTTTGTGTCTTTTTCTCGCCCGGGGAAAAGGGGACGCGCTTTATTGCCCAGTGGTTTTATCGGAATTGACGCCCGTGTCGAGCGGAGAAAATCAGGCCTTTTTCCGTGAAAAATCTTTGATCGGGGAGCAAAGCGGACGCCGGAAATTCTCGATAATTTCAGGAGAAATTCTATAGACAAAAAGAATTTTTTATGATATCCTATGCACGTAGACTTTCGTATCGAATTTACAGACGATAAAAAA
>JAISTB010000011.1 GCA_031272775.1 Fusobacteriaceae bacterium
AAGCCGGAGGGGATCACGAAATGCGTATACTGTCAATATGGGGCATGGTTTACTGTTCCTTGTTAACCCATTCCTGATATTTTTAGTAGCTTGAAATCACAGCGCTGGATTTTAACTATTTGCCGGCATCTGACTAAATTTGCCGCACAAAAAAGCGCCCAAACCGACGGGACGCCCTTTTTTGTCTTTTTTACTTGAATCGCGTCAAAATCTTCGCGTACTGTTTTTTCATCATGGAAAAAGACAGTTTTTTGATCAGGTTGTACCAGGGAACCTTGATGGTTTCCGCCCCTTTGAGGGAATCCTTGATCATTCGCTTTACAAATTCATATTCCTCATAACTCAGCTTCAGTGGTTCGTCGCTTTTTTTCATCGTGTATTCCCGCACATAGTTGAAAAAATCGTAGAGGGTGTTGCCTTTCGTCGGTTCGTTGCCGAATTGCTTGCGGACTTCGTCGATGAATTTCCCCATAAACTTCTTGTCGCCCCGGTCGAAGGTCACGTTGTATTTCCGGTTGCCCTTCCCGATCTTTTGTATGGTATTCATGACCCCCATCATGGACGACATGTTGTTCATCTGCATGGGATCCATGGTTCCGGGATTCACGCGCTGCATTTTCAATGTAAACTCCTCCTTTCTTCTATCTTTCCTGTTTCGCGATGCTTTCGTTGATTTCTTCGGCGCTTATGGAGCCCTGTCGCAGGATCCTGACGTCTCCCGCCGAGATGTCGGCGATCGTTGAGGCGAGACTCAGCGGACATTTTCCGTCGTCGATGACGATCCGGGCTCTATTTTTGATGGTTTCGGACAGTTCCTCAAAGGCCGCCGGCGTTTCCGTGCCTGAAATATTGGCGCTTGTCGTGGGAAATATTCCCCCCGCCGCCCGGATTACCGCCAGGGCCACAGGCGAATCGGGCATCCGGACGCCTACTGTCCGCCCGCCTGCCGTGATGAGGTCGGGCACGTTGTCTTTCTTTTCGAGGATCAGCGTCAGGGCCCCGGGCCAGAATTTTCGGGTCAAAGCCTGAAACAGCGCGGCGTGAGCCTCGACTTTGGCGACTTTCGCGACCGCTTCCACCGAATCCACCAGGAGAATCAGTGGCATGTCGTGATTTCGCTCCTTGGCGGCGTATATGCTTTCGAGAGCCGCCTCGGAATTGAGCGTCGCGCCGATGCCGTACACGGTATCCGTCGGGTAAATGATCAAAGCCCCGTTCCGGACGGCTTCGCCCAAGCCCGCGATAATATGCGCTTTCTCCTCATCCCGCAAACCCTTCAAATCAATATAAGTTGTGCTTTCATTTCCCTTACTCATAAAATTCCAAACTCATTGAATACTCATGTATTCATGGAAATCCGTGTAATCACAGTCAATCATATATTCAGCGCATTCACCGTAATCACAGTCTATTTTTTCTCGAACAGCTCCGATATGGACAGATGATTCACGATTCTGCTGATGGCTTCGGCGAAAATCTCGTCCACGGAGAGGATCTTGATTTTGTCGATGCGCTTTTCGGGCGGAAGGACGATCGTGTCTGTCATGATGATTTCCTTGACCGGCGCGCTCTTCAGGCGCTCAATGGCCGGATCCGAAAAGATGCCGTGGGTACAGCAGGCGTAGATTTCCTTGGCGCCGCGCTCATGGAGGGCCGAAATGCCCGTGGAGAGCGTTCCCGCCGTATCGATGATGTCGTCTATAAAGATGGCTGTTTTGCCGTCGATATCGCCGATGACGTTCATGACTTCAGCCACATTGGGCTTGGGCCGCCTTTTGTCAATGATGGCCAGCGTGCAATCCAGGCGTTCGGCCAGCTTTCTGGCTCTTTTTACGCCGCCCAGATCAGGCGACACCACCACAAGGTCGTCGGTATTGAATTTTTTCTCTTTGAAATATTTCGCCATCAGCGGAAGCCCCTGCATATTGTCCAGAGGAATATCGAAGAAACCTTGGATCTGGTCCGCGTGGAGGTCCATGGTCAGGACTCTGGCGCAACCGGCCACCGTCAGGAGATTGGCCACGAGCTTGGCCGTAATGGGCTCCCGGGGGCTCGCTTTTCTGTCCTGCCGGGCGTAGCCGTAATAGGGGATGATGACATTGATCGTCCGCGCCGAGGCCCTGCGCAGGGCGTCGATAAAGATCAAAAGCTCCATGAGATTCTCATTGACGGGTCTTGAGGTGGACTGGATCAGATAGACGTCCATGCCGCGAACGGGCTCGTCGATCTTGATGTAACATTCGCCGTCACTGAAGTGGATGACTTCGGCCTCGCCGAGGGGCAGACCGCAGCGGAGCGCTATTTTTTCCGCCAATTCCCTGTTTGATGTGCCCGAGAAAATCTTTACGTCCTTAATTTCCCTCATTTTCCTTCTTCCTCCAGTTCGTTTTGATCAATTGCTTGTTGCGTTCCACGGACAGCGCGTTTTCCGGAACTTGTTTCGTAATGACGGAACCCGCGCCGATATAGGCGCCGTCTCCGATGGCCACCGGGGCCACCAGGATGGAATCGCTGCCGATAAAGGCGTTTTTCCCGATGGTCGTGGGGTTTTTCTTTGTCCCGTCATAGTTGCAGGTGATGGTCCCCGCGCCGATATTGGTGTTCTCGCCGATATGGGCGTCGCCGAGGTAGGTCAGGTGTCCCGATTTGACTCCCTTTTCCAGCGTGGATTTTTTCGTTTCCACGAAATTTCCGATATGGACGTTTTCTTTTAAATGGGACAGGGGCCGCAAATGGGCAAAAGGCCCTATGGTCACGCCGTTTTCGACGACGCTCTGCTCGATGACGGAGCTCTCGATCCGGACATGATCGCCCACGGTACTGTCTATAATTCTGGTATTTCCGATGATTTCGCAATTGGCGCCCAGGGCCGCGCGTCCCTGGAGGAGAACGCCGGGCCAGAGAAGCGTATCCCGCCCCACGCTGACGTCTTCTTCCACATAGGCGGCGTCGGGATCAATCATCAGGACCCCCTGCTCCATAAGGCTCCGGTTTTTGCGCTTCCGCAGTACCTTTGCCGCGAGGGCCAGCTCGACCTTTGAGTTTATCCCCATGACCTCGGCGGGGTCGTCCAGCCGGCAGGCGACAACCTTTTTCCCGGCCTTTCCCAGAAGGCCGATGGCGTCGGTCAGGTAATATTCTTTCTTTTCGTTGTCGTTTGTGATGTTGTCCAGAGCGGAAGCCAGATCCGCCGTCTTGAAGCAGTAAACGCCGGCGTTGATTTCCCGTACGGCTTTTTGCTCAGGCGCAGCGTCCTTTTCCTCGACGATGCTTGTAATTTCGTCCCCTTTGGTCAGGACCCTGCCGTAACCGAAGGGATTTTCGACGACGGCGGTCATGACACAGGCCCCGGCCCCGGACGCCCGGAAGGTCTCATAAAAGGCCGTCAGCGTTTCGTTCCGGAGAAGCGGCGTATCGCCGTAGAGAATCATGACGTCCCCCCCGGGATCCCCGAAGTGCGCCTTGGCTTGGAGAACGGCGTGACCGGTTCCCAGTTGCTCTTTTTGCAGGACTGTCGTGATATTTTCATGCTTTTTCGCGACTTCACCGACGAGGTCGGCGCCGTGCCCGAGGACGAGGACGATTTTCCCGGCCGGGGTCTTCCGGACTTCGCGAAGAATTTTTTCAATCATGGGGATGCCGTTTACTTTGTGCAGGACCTTGGGGAGATCGGATTTCATCCGGGTTCCCTTGCCCGCGGCGAGGACGATTGCCGTCAGACTCATGCGCGCTCCTTGAGGTACCGTCTACTGGTACAATTTGAGAATATATTCATATGCTTCGTTGATTTCCCTGGTCTTTTTTTCGTGAAAGGTCTTTTCTTCCCTCGGGGCGTTCATGAATTTGTCCGGATGATGCTGCTTGATCAGCTCCCGATAGGCAAGCTTAACATCTTCGAGACTCGAGCGGTCCGTAATGTTCAAGATCCGCATATATCTGCCCTTGGCGGTCCACACGGGCGTGGGACCGACTTGATCCCGGCCGTTTTTTCCGCCGTCCTCTTTGGATTCGTACTGATAATAGCGGGATTTACGGGTTCTGGCTCTGCCTTTTTTGAAGATCGCGTAAAATACCATGAGGATCTCGAGGGCCAGAAGAACATAATTGACCACGGAAGAGGAGACATAGACGAGAATCAACCCGAGGCCGTAACTGATAATGAAAAAGGGTATGCCCCCTTTTCCGATCCGCACGCCGTAAAGATAGGCAAAGATCAGCGGTAGCAATAAAAACAAAAATGTGTAAAACAATCCCGGTACGAGCGCTGAAAATACTGCCGCCATGATCTCCCTCTGCCGCCCCGGTTACGCGCCTTGCAAAACCGAGGTCAATTCTTTGATTTTTTTCGCTATCTTTTTGCTTCTGGGATCAAGGGGATCAATCTCATAGGCAATGTTGTATTCGCGTTTCGCTTTTTCGAGTTGACCGAATTCTTCATAATTTTTGGCAAAATTGACGTGGGCGCCGTAGATGTCGAGCCCCCCGCAGATGACGAGGTCATAGTTTTTGATGGCCTCCTGGATATTGCCGGCCCTGGACCAGGCGTTTCCGAGCAAAAAGCGCACAAACGCCTCATCGGGCTTCAGATCCAGCGCTTTGTTTAGGAAAAGGATCGCTTCCCGTATTCTTTCGGTTTCATAGTACAAATAGCCCAAAATGCCTAAGAATTCGCCGTCGTCCGGTTTTTTCTCCAGAAATTTTTCACAGAGCCTGATCGCGCTCTGGTAGTCTTTTTTGTGGCAAAGAATGACGAGCAGATTTCGCAGTTTGATCCTGTCATCGGGTCGCGAAAGCAGGTGAATACGGATTTTTTCCTCTTCCACCGCGATATCTTTACCGGCATACCGCTTCATCATGTAACGTTTAAGCATGTCTCACTCCTTTTACCAAAAAAGCTGTCGCACTTACTCCTTTTTTCTTTCTTGCCGTACCGCTTTTCCGTACCACTGATATTATATCATAAAAACCGGAATAAGGGAAAGGAAAAATTACAGTATGTTGTAATTTCGGATCATTCGTTCCATTCTTGCCAAGGTTCGGTCACGTCCGATGACGTAGAGGATGTTGAAGAGATCCGTTCCGATGGACTGGCCGGTCATGGCCGCCCGGAGCGGCATGTAGACTTTGCCCGCGCTGTCGGTCTCGATTTCTTCCCACGTGGCGTGCAGGATATCCTTCGCTTCATCAACGGTAAAGCTGTCTTTGGGGTAGGCTTTCAGTTTTTCGAGGAAAAGGGCGACGGCTTTTTTTCCGGTCTCATCGAGAATGGAGCTCCGGAGTTTTTCGACGCTCTTTTTCTGCTTGCTGTTCATGTCTTCCGCAACCTCTTGCAGCGTGATGTCGTCCACAAAGAACTGGGCGGCGTTTTTCACGAGGGCCTTCAGCGTGGGGGCCCCTTCCCGCAGGATTTCCACGACTTTTTTCAGCGTGGCGAATTCGGCGTCGGATACCGTTTCCCCGGCATAGCCGGCTTCCCTGAAAAAGGGAACGGCCAGGGCCGTGAGCTCGTCGAGATCCTTCATACGCATATGATGATTGTTGACCCAGCCCAGTTTCACGAGGTCAAAGACGGGACCGCCGAGAGAGACGTTGTCGATATTGAAATTTTCCTTGAATTCCTCCAAAAAGAAAATCTCTTTGTTGTCCCCCATGGAATAGCCCATAAGGCCCAGAAAATTTACGATTCCTTCTTTCAAATATCCCTCTTCCCGGTACCAGACGAGGGAAACGGGGTTTTTCCGCTTGGAAATCTTGGATTTGTCGGAATTGCGTAAAAGCGGCATGTGGATAAATTCCGGCATGTCCCAGCCGTAGGCCTTGTACAGCTGGATGTGCTTGGGCGTCGAGGCGATCCACTCTTCCGCCCGGATCACATGGGTAATCCCCATCAGGTGATCGTCCACCACGTTGGCCAGATGGTAGGTCGGGTAGCCGTCGGCCTTGAGCAGGACCTGATCGTCAATCTTGTCGTTTTCAAAGACAATCTCGCCCCGAAGCCGGTCCTTGATCACGGTCTGGCCCTCATAGGGCATCTTGAGCCGGATCACGTAGGGTTCCCCGGCGTCAAGCTTCGCTTTGACCTGTTCCGGCGTCAGCGAACGGCAGCAACCGTCGTAGCCCGGGGCTTTTCCCATGGCCTTCTGCCGTTCCCGGAGCCGGTCGAGCCGTTCGGGCGTGCAGAAGCAGTAATAGGCGCCGCCGGAAGCCACAAGCTTTTCGGCGTATTCTTTGTACAGAGCGATCCGCTCGGACTGGCGGTAGGGGCCGCAGGGGCCGCCCACGTCGGGCCCTTCGTCGTAGTTCAGATCCAGCCATTTCAGAGCGTCGAAGATCATTTTTTCCGAGCCTTCCACATAGCGGTTCTGGTCGGTGTCTTCGATCCGCAGAATAAAATCTCCGCCGTTTTTCCAGGCGAAGGCCAGGTTGTAAAGCGCGATATAAGCCGTGCCCACATGGGGGTCGCCCGTGGGCGAGGGGGCTATTCGCGTGCGTACTCTTTTTTCCATTTTTCTACTCCTGTATTGGTATGGTTCGCTAACGGTCGTCAGGGCCGGTTTGGTTTCAGTTTTTTCCATCTGAGGTAGCTGTTGATGAACTCGTCGATTTCCCCGTCCATGACGGCGCGGATGTTTCCGATTTCCGTCTGGGTCCGGTGGTCTTTGGCCATGGTATAGGGTTGGAAGACATAGGAGCGGATTTGGCTGCCCCAGCCGATTTCGCTCTGCTCGCCCTGGATTTCCCGCATTTTTTCCTCCTGCTTGGTCATTTCGACCTCAAGGAGTTTCGAGCGCAGGAATTTCATGGCCGTCTCCCGGTTCTGGAGCTGGGAACGCTCTTTCTGGCAGGTGACGACAATGCCCGTGGGCATGTGGGTGATCCTGACGGCGGAATCGGTCATGTTGACGTGCTGGCCGCCGGCGCCGCTGGAACGATACGTATCGATCCGGAGGTCTGAGGGATCAATGGTCACGTCGACGCTCTCGTCCACCTCGGGCATAACCTCCACGGAGGCAAAGGACGTGTGCCGCTTTTTGTTGGCGTCAAAGGGGGAAATCCGTACGAGCCGGTGAACGCCCTTTTCGCTTTTGAGATAGCCGTAGGCCCGTTTTCCCTCCACGAGAAACGTAACGGACTTGACGCCGACGCTTTCCCCGGGCATGAAATCCAGTTCCTTGACTTTATAGTTCCGGAGATTGCACCAGCGGGTATACATGCGGTACAGCATGTCGGCCCAGTCGCAGGCCTCGGTGCCCCCCGCTCCCGAATGGATCGTCACGATGGCGTTGTTGCCATCGTATTCCCCGTCCAGCAGCAGGTCCGTATCGAAGGCGTCCACATCTTTGCGGAGCTTTCTGTGCTTTTCGTTGAGCTCGGGCAGGAAATCCTCCTCGCCCGCGTCGACAAATTCGATCAGCACGGCCTCGTCGTCCAGTTCACGGCCGATATCGGAAAATTCGGCGAGAATTTCCTTTTCCCGGTTCATGTCCTGAATCACGGCGGCGCTGGTTCGCTTGTCGCCCCAAAACCCCTCTTCCTCCGTTTTTTTCGTGAGGCTTTCTATTTTCTTTTCCCGCGCCGGGACGTCAAAGAGACCTCCCGATGGCGGCGATCTGTTCTTTCATTTCCTCAAATTCCCTTTTGATGTCTGAGTAATCCATTTGTTTCATTTCTCCTTTTATTCGAGTTTTTCCAGTATGTCGTCGGGGATATCAAAATTGGACCAGACGGTCTGCACGTCGTCCAGATCGTCCAGGGCCTCATACATGCCCATAACGGATTTTGCCGTATCGAGATCGGAGATCGGAACCTTGTTTTCGGCCGACAATTCGATCTCGGCGTCTTCGTAGGCATAGCCCCGGGCTTTCAGGGCGTCCAGGGTCGATTGAAAATCGGCCGGATCCGTGATGATCTCAAAATAGCCGTCCGCTTCTTTGACGTCGGAAGCGCCCGCATCGAGGGCGTCCATCATGACTTTGTCGGGGTCGAGCCCTTCGGCTTTGATGGAAATGGTCCCCTGCCGCTTGAACATCCAGGAAACGGCGCCGTCGGTCCCGAGGTTGCCGCCTCTGCGGGTGAATGTCGAGCGGACTTCCGAAGCGGTCCGATTTTTGTTGTCGGTCAGCGTATCGACGATAAAAGCCGTCCCCGCCGGACCGTAGCCCTCGTACCGGAGTTCCACGTATTCCATGCCCTCCAATTCGCCGGTTCCTTTTTTGATGGCCCGTTCGAGGGCGTCCTTGGGCATATTGCCGGCCTTGGCCTTTTCGATGGCCAGTCTCAGGCGCGGGTTGAAATTGGGGTCGCCGCCCGCTTCTTTTGCCGCGACCGCGATCTCCCGACCGAATTTCGTGAATAATTTGGCCCTTTTGGCGTCCTGGGCCCCTTTTCTGTGCTGTATGTTATTCCATTTACTGTGTCCGGACACAAAAATCCCTCCTGTTCTTTTTCAACTTAAAGATTTTACCATATTTATTGAAAATTTTCAATGTTTGTTTCGCAAATCAAGGCAAAATTCGCCGCCGATCAGTACGTGCACCGGCTGATCATGCGGCTCTGAGGGGATATCGGGAAAAATCTGAAAAGAAAAGGCCAGGGCTGCCCGAAGAGACTCGGGATGATCCGCGAGAAAACGGTCATAGTAGCCTTTGCCGAAGCCGAGACGCCTGCCGTGGACGTCAAAGGCCAGTCCAGGTACAAGGATCAGATCGATGGGACCGGTCCGGGGCGGACCCTGGGGTTCGGGAACGCCCAGCGCGCTTTTGACGAGAGCTTCATCTCCCGGATCGGGGACCGCTACCAGTTTTTCCCCCTCGACCCGCGGCAACAGGACGTTCTTCCCAAGGTTGCGCAGAGCAGCCCGCAAATCCGCCGTTTCCACCTCGCCGTCAAAACTCGCGTAGGCCAGCACGGTCACGCAGGGAAACGTTTCGAGGAAAGCGAGCAAACGCGCGACGATCTTCCGGCTCTCCGAAAGGCCTTCGTCGGGGGAAAGGGTCCGGCGTTTCGCCCGGACGGATCTTCGTAAAGACGCTTTATCCGGCCCCATGGAGTTTGTCCAGCTCCTTTTTGAGCGTCTTGAGGTCGTTCCAGAAGGCCTTGGCCAGCGGGGCCTCCTTGCCGAAATCCATGCGATTTTTGTGGGCGAAGGCCGCGTCATAGGTCACAAGGATTTTCGTATCTCCGAAAAGCTCCATGACGGTCCCCCGGATTTTCGCGAAGTCCATTTCCTTCGAAAAAAGGGCGTTGGCGGCGTCGGTCCCTAAAGCCACAATGATCCTGGGATTCAAGAGCGACAATTGCATATCGAGAAGTTCTTTGAGCGTCTCCTGGTCTTTCTCAAGAAAATCCCGGTATTTGCAGCGGCGCTTTGTCAAGGTCGTCACGTAATAGGACGAGGCGTCAATGCCCTCGTAGTCGCAGAGCTTGTAGAGGAATTCGCCGCTGGAGCCCGGGGTCGCCTTGAGGTCTCCGTCGTCATAGAGGCCCGGGTCGTCGCCCACAAAGACGATCTTCCCGTTCCGGTTGCCCGATCCCGCGATGACGTCGCCGTCCCTGAGATCCGGAAAGGGATTCTTCAGGTTTTTCAGCTCGAACAACAAATCTTCCCACAGTTCTTCAAAATTATCCATTTATTTCACCTCAAAAAGCCCCGTTTGCTCATCCTGACGGGCGGCCTCGAAATCGAGACGGATCCCGCAGGCCTCAAGCTCCCGGCGCGTGGTCTCACAGGCTCTGTCGTAGGTATTGCTGTCCCGGCTCACATGGGCGAGCCAGACTTTTTGCAGACCGCCGTGGTAGATGTCCCGGATAAAGCGGGCCGCCGACTCGTTGGACAGATGGCCGTTGTTGCTCTTGATCCGGTTCTTGAGCTCAAAGGGATAGCCGCAGCTCAAAAGCATGGCGTGATCGTAATTGCTCTCGATCACTACGACGTCGCAATCCCGGAAATTTTCCCGCACGACATTGTCCACATGGCCGATGTCCGTGGCGATGGCGACGCTCCTGCCGTCGTCGGAATTCAGGCGGAAGCCCATGGTCCTCACGGCGTCGTGCATGACGTCAAAGGGGATGACTTCGAGGTCGTCGCCGAGGATAAAGTCCCCCCGGATATAGCGAATCAGTTCCCCCGGCACTTCGCCGAGGCGCGCCCGTCCTGCCTCATGGCTCTCGGCCGTCAGATACAGCGGGATATCATATTTCCGGGACAGGATCCCCGCCCCGGCAATGTGGTCCATATGCTCATGGGTCAAAAGAACCGCCGACAATTCCGCGGCGCTTTCGCCGATGGCGTTAAGCTTTTCTTCTATTTTCCGGCAGCTGAAACCCGCGTCGACGAGGATCCTCGTCGAGCCGCTCCCGATAAAGGTCGCGTTTCCGGAGCTTCCGCTGCCCAGTATGGATATTTTCATGAATGTCCTTCCCGGGCATTTGTCTTTTTCTGTTGTTCGCGATGCCCACGGATACATTATAACTGTTTTTTTCGAAAATTTCTATCCCTTTCTTTGGAAAATCGAAATAAAAAAAATTTCTTGACAAATCTGATAAAAAAGTATATGATAGTTTCATCAATTTATCTTGGATTTCCCATCAAGAGAGACTGAGGGACTGGCCCGGAGACGTCTCAGCAACCTACCAAAAGTGTGGTGCTAATTCCAGACAGATGGACGTATAGCGTGTTATCTCTATCTCTGAACTTGGTGGAAGTTTGGAGATTTTTTTATAGGGAAAGGCCCCGGTCATGATAGAACTCATCAAGGTCAATAAAATATACCCCAACGGCTTTCACGCGGTCAAAGACGTCTCGTTGAAAATCGATACGGGGGACATCTTCGGCATCATCGGTCTTTCAGGAGCGGGGAAATCAAGCCTGATCCGGCTGATCAACCGTCTCGAGGAGCCCACGTCAGGGAAGGTCCTGATTGACGGCGTCGATATCACAGCCCTGCCCAAGGACAAGCTTCTGGAACGCCGGAAAAAAATCGGCATGATTTTCCAGCACTTCAATCTGCTCTCGTCCCGGACGGTTTTCGGAAACGTGGCCTTTGCTTTGGAGATCGCCAAATGGGACCGGAACCGGATCAAATCCCGGGTGGAGGAGCTGCTCGAAGTCGTGGAGCTGACCGACAAGGCCGCCTACCACCCCTCCCAGCTCTCGGGAGGACAGAAACAGCGGGTCGCCATTGCCCGAGCTCTTGCAAACAGCCCCGACATTTTGTTGTCGGACGAGGCCACCTCGGCCCTTGACCCCAAGACAAGCAAGACGATCCTCGAACTCATCAAAAACATCCAGAAAAAATATAATCTTACGGTACTCATGATTACCCACCAGATGGAGGTCATCCGCGACACTTGCAACAAAGTGGCCGTTCTCTCCGAAGGGGAAGTCGTCGAAAAGGGCGGCGTCCATCATCTTTTCATGAATCCGAAGGCCGAGATCACGAAAGAACTGATCTCGAGTCTGCCCAACGACGAGGAAACCAAGGTCGAATACCTCAAAAACAAGGGCCAGAAGATCATCCGGCTCACGTTTATGGGGGCCGTCGCCAGAGAACCCATTATCACCAAGGCGGCAAGAACCTATAACATAGATTTGAGCATTATCGGAGGCACCATCGACAACCTTGCCACCATGAACATCGGCCATCTGATCATCGAGCTGGGCGGCGACATGAAAAAGCAGGAAGAAGCGGTGGAATGGCTCCGAAAAGAGGAAGTTTTCGTAGAGGAGATGTACAATGGGCTTTGATTGGTTGCAAAACCACATTACCGGGCAACTGCCCACCATCATCCGTATGGTGCGCATGTCCCTCGCGGATACGGTCTACATGATCATATTCGCGGGTTTTTTCGCGACGCTCCTGGGTTCCCCCATCGGGATCCTCCTCGTGGTCACAAGGGAGGGCAATATCCTCGCCAGCCCGAAACTGAATAAAGTCGTACAGGCCGTCATCAACGTATTCCGTTCGATTCCCTTCATCATCCTGATGATCTGCCTGATGCCGACGACAAGGAGGTTGATCGGAACCACAATCGGGAAGACAGCGGCAATCGTGCCTTTATCCATATCGGCTGCTCCTTTTGTGGCAAGAATGCTGGAAGGCGCGCTGAACGAAGTCGACAAAGGCTTGATTGAGGCCAGTTCCTGTATGGGGGCCTCCCCCATGACGATTATTTTGAAAGTAATGATCCCCGAAACACTGCCCCATATCATCCACGGACTCACGGTCACCATGATCAATCTCGTGGGCTTTTCCGCCATGGCCGGCGCCATCGGCGCGGGAGGGCTCGGCGACCTTGCGATCCGCTACGGCTATCAGCGCTTTGAGACCGCCATCATGATCTACGCCGTCATTGCCATCGTGCTCCTTGTCCAGGGCATCCAGGCCCTCGGCAATTATCTCATGCACCTGGCGCGAAGAAACCGGTAACCCTTGTAAAATCCCACGGATTTCACGGGTTCCGGCGAACCCGTTTTATTTTGGCCAAAAAATGATAAAATAAACTGAATTTATGGAGGAAAAAATGAAAAAATTGATTCTGGCATGTACTTTATTCGCGGCAATCGTTCTGGCAAAACCAGTAAAAATCGGCGTGACGCCGATCCCCAATCCCGATATTCTCGAATTTATCCGGGAGGATTTGAAAAAAGACGGCATTGAAATTGAAATCGTGGAATTCAGCGACTATGTGTCCCCCAATCTGGCTCTGGCCGACGGCTCCCTGGACGCCAACGCCTTCCAGCACATTCCCTTTTTGAAGAAATTCTGCGCCGACAGAGGACTGGACCTCGTCGACGTGGGCGTGACTTTCGTGAGCCCCATCGCTCTATATTCCCAGAAATACAAAGACGTCAAGGACATCCCCGACGGCGCGAAAATTTCGCTGCCCAACGACCCCACCAACGGCGCGCGGGCGCTGATTTTGCTCCATGACAACGGCCTGATCAAAATGAAGGACAGAAACAACCTGACGGCGGGCGTCATCGACATCGCCGAAAATCCGCACAAATATCAGTTTATCGAACTTGACGCGGCCCAAGTGCCGAGATCCCTGGGCGACGTCGACGCGGCTCTGATCAACGCCAATTACGCCGTTGCGGCCGGTCTCGCCCCCGCCACGGACAACATCCTCATCGAGAAAGCGGGCGCGGACAATCCCTACGTAAACGTATTCGCGGTCCGGACAGCCGAAAAGGACAGAGAGGACGTCAAGACCATCGTAAAACACTATCAGTCGGAAAAAGTCCGGAAATATATGCTGGAAAAATTCAAAGGCGCGTATCTCCCCGCGTTTTAAGCGATAAAGCGGATAATTTCGCCGTAATTTGCTCCGAAAAACAAAATCCAACAGAATGAGGTGCGGAATATGAGTAAAGTCGTCACATCAACCTTCGGTTACCCCAAGATCGGGGAAAACCGTGAACTGAAAAAAGCATTGGAAAGCTATTGGGCGGGAAAACTCCCCCGGGACGAATTTGTCCGGCAGACGGAAGAAATCCGTCTCGAACGCCTGAAAAGGCAAAAAGCGGCCGGTATTGACCTGATCGGCTCAAACGATTTTTCCCTTTACGATTCCATGCTGGATCTGGCGTTGTCGCTGGACGTTGTTCCCGCGCGTTTCAGGGATATCGCCGACCCCCTGGACCTGACCTTCGCGGTGGCCAGAGGAACGGCGGGCGCTCCCGCTTCGGAAATGACAAAATGGTTTGACAGCAATTACCACTACATTGTACCGGAAATCGAAGGCGCCTTTACCTTGAAAGAAAATATCGCGCTGAAAGATTATCGCTTTGCCAGGGAAAAAGCCGGCGTGGAGACCGTTCCCGGCGTCATCGGACCGTACACGTTTCTGCGGCTCTCCAAGGGTTACGAAGCCGCTCAATTTGCCCCGCTGCTGCAAGCCCTGGGGACCGTCTACCGCCAAATCCTGACGGAACTGCAAGAGGCCGGAGTCGCCCTCGTACGCCTTGAGGAGCCGGCCCTGACCTTCGATCTGAGCGCGGCGGAAGCCGATCAGGTCATCGCGCTCTACAAGGACCTGACCGGGGGCCTAACGATCCCCGTCTATGTGCAGACCTATTACGAGAGCCTGAGTCAGTACAAAAAACTCACGGAGGAACTGCCGGTACAGGGAATCGGTCTCGATTTTTCCGTCAACGGGGAAAACCTCGAAAATCTCAAAAAATACGGTTTCCCCAAGGATAAGGTCCTCGTCGCGGGCGTTGTGGCCGGACGGGACGTCTGGAAGACGGACTACCGGAAAGCCCTCGCGCTTGTCAAAGAAATCGCCGCCCTCGCGGGAAAAGAAGAGCTTGTGCTCTCAAACGCCGCGCCTTTGTTCCATCTTCCGGTTTCTCTCGCTCAGGAAAAGGGAACCCTCGATGACAAGGTGCTCGCGCTTTTGTCCTTTGCCGACGAGCGCCTCGGGGAGCTGGCTATCCTCAAAAGCGCCGTAAACGAAGGGAAAGAACCGCCCGCGCAAGATCTTGAGGCCATTCGGAGCGGTTTTAAAAACGAGGCCGTTCAGAAAAAAGTCGCCGCCATCGATGAAAAGAAGGTCGGCCGCAAGGTCCCCTTCGCCGAACGGCAGATAGTGCAGCAAAATATCCTGAACCTCCCGCTCTTCCCGACGACGACCATAGGCTCGTATCCCCAGACCGCTGAGGTTCGGAAAAACAGGGCCGACTTCAAGGCCGGCCGCAAGACGGAAAAGGAATATCTGGATTTTGTCAAAAAGGCCGCCGAAGACGTCATCCGCCTGCAGGAGGAGCTCGATATCGATGTTCTCGTGCACGGGGAATTCGAGCGGAACGACATGGTGGAATACTTCGGCGAATTGCTGGACGGTTTCGCCTTCACGAAAAACGGCTGGGTGCAATCCTACGGTAGCCGCTATGTGAAGCCGCCCCTGATTTATAGCGACGTGTCCCGGCCGAAGCCCATGACCGTCGATACCATCGCCTATGCCCAGAGTCTCACGAAGCGCCCCGTCAAAGGGATGCTGACGGGACCCGTGACGATTCTCTGCTGGTCCTTTTACCGGCGGGATATCCCGAAAAAGGAAATCGCTTACCAGATCGCCCTGGCGCTCCACGAGGAAGTGCTCGATCTCGAAAAAGCCGGCGTCAAAGTCGTGCAAATCGACGAGCCCGCCTTCCGCGAAGGCCTGCCCCTCAAAAAGAGCAAGCAGCGGGAATACCTCGACTGGGCCGTGGCGGCCTTCAAGCTGACCAATCAGGACGTGAAGCCCGAAACCCAGATCCATACCCATATGTGCTATTCGGAATTCAACGAAATCCTGCCGGATATTTACGCCATGGACTCCGACGTCATTTCCATCGAAGCGTCCCGGAGTCGCGGGGAGATTATCGGCGAATTTGACAAAGTTCACTATGACCACGGCATCGGCCTTGGCGTCTATGATATCCATTCGCCACGGGTTCCTTCCGAAGAGGAGATGAAAGCCATTGTGGAGAAATCCGTGGCCTTCATTGACAAAAGGCTCTTCTGGGTCAATCCTGATTGCGGGCTCAAAACCCGCGCCTACGCCGAGACGATTCCTTCCCTGACCCATATGGTGGCGGCCGCCAAAGAACTCAGGGAAAAATATCGTTGAGCGCGGGGAGATGATCGTTTGCTGATACCCGCGCGCTACGCCGATGACAGACAGACGCTGTCCTTCGAGGTTTTTCCGCCGAAAAAAGACGCGGATATTCCGAAAATTTACGACGTGATCCGGGAGCTGGCCGCCATCAGCCCCGATTTCGTCTCGGTGACCTACGGCGCCAGCGGCAGGGAACGGACGGAAAAGACCGTCGACATCGCGGCCAATATCGAAAGCGGCTTCGGCATTCCGGCATTGGCCCACCTGACCTGCGTCTCGGCTACGAAAGCCGAAATTGAAGACATTCTTTTGAAATTGCGGGCGAGGGGGATCGACAACATCCTCGCCCTTTTGGGGGATCCCGTGCCCGACGCGCCACCCAGCCATGACTACCGTCACGCCTCGGATCTGATCCGTCAGATACGGGCGGCGGACATGGGCTTTGCCATCGGCGCGGCGGCCTACCCCGAGGGTCACATCCGCTGTCCGCGCTTTTCCGATGATATCCGCCATCTGCGGATGAAGGAGGAAGCGGGCGCTGATTTTTTCATTACCCAGCTCTTTTTTGACAACGAGATTTTTTATCGATTTTTGGACATCGCCCGGGCCAGCGGCGTCACCAAGCCCATTTCCGCGGGAATCATGCCGATTCTCGGTCGACAGCAGATTGAGCGGATGATTTTCATGTGCGGCGTTTCCCTGCCTTCGGGGGTCATCAAGTTGCTGTACCGCTACGAACACGACAGCATCTCCCTGCGGAAGGCCGGCATCGAATACGCGGCCCGGCAAGCCCGGGAATTGCTGCGCAAGGGCGTCGACGGCATCCACATTTATACGATGAATCAGCCTGATATCGCCGAAAGTATCGCCGATTACGTACGGATCCGGAATTACCGGAAATAAGCCCCGGTCTTTTTCCTGTGAAAATTGTTGCCAAATCGCGGGATTCGTTATATAATGCTTATATAAATCCAAGGCATGACGAACGATGCGGGAGGACACTATGGAAAAATATGATATCATTGTGATTGGAGGAGGTCCGGCGGGAGCGGTATTTTCGTATTTCATCGACCCGAAATACCGCGTTTTGCTGCTGGAAAAACGGGATTACGGCGCGGATCCGCAGCGGATCAAGTCCTGCGGCGGGCTCTTGAACGAGACGGCCCAGGGATTGTTGTCCTCGTTGGGCTACGGACTGCCGACGTCCATCCTCGTCGATCCCCAGATCTTTCATGTGCGGGTCCTCGACCGGGACAGCGGGCAGAGCCGGCGCTTCTTCAAGGGCTACCTCAATATCGACCGGGAAAAGCTGGACGACTATCTGCTGAGCCGCAGCGAAAATGAAAAATCGAACCTCACGGTGACTCGGGGTTCGACTTATCATGATTTTCAACGGATCAACAACCGGACCTACCGGATCCGCTACCGGACCGGAGGCATCCTCAAATACGCCGAGACAAAGGTCCTCGTGGGGGCCGACGGCGCCAATTCCCAAGTGGCCCGGGAGATCGTGCCCAACATCAAAAACATCTGCGTTTCCATCCAGAAACGCTACAAAAAAGCCGCGCCCATGAAGGAATTTTTCGCGATCCTCGACAGCCGGATCAACGACTATTATTCCTGGGTAATCCCCAAGGAAGACGAGGTGCTTTTGGGGAGCGTCTTCCCCCAAGGAAAGAACATCCGGGAAAAATTCGATCTTCTGGAGGCTTCTGTCCGGGAAAAGGAAGGCGTTCTCGGCGATCTGATCCGGGAGGAGGGGACATTTCTCAAACGACCCCGCTGGGAAACGCAGTTCATCGGGCACGGTAGCTTCGGTCTCGTAGGGGAGGCCGCGGGATTCATCAGTCCCAGCTCTTCCGAAGGGATCAGCTACGCGCTCAAAAGCGGCTGGCTGCTCGCCAAAAACCTCAATAAATACGGCCTCGATACGGGGATCGCCAAATACGCCTCCGCCTGCAAGTCCATCACGACAGACATCCGGATGAAATTTCTCAAGTCCAAACTGCTCTATACGCCGTGGATCCGGAGCGTCCTTCTCCGCACGGGAATTCACGCCGATCCGGAACTCTAAGCGCTTTACTTTTGAGTCAATCTCGCCTCAAGGGCCTTTTTTTCCTTTTCATAGCCCTTTTTTCCCAAAAGCGCGAACATGTTTTTCTTGTAGGATTCGACGCCGGGCTGGTTGAAGGGATTGACGCCCAGCAAATAGCCGCTGATTCCGCAGGCCTTTTCAAAGAAATACAGCAGATAGCCGAGGCTGTAGGGACTCGCTTCATTGAGCGTGATCACAAGATTGGGAACGCCGCCGTCCGTATGGGCCAGACGGGTCCCGGCCGCGGCTTTTTTATTGACAAAATCCATTCCTTTTCCCGCGAGGTAATTCAGACCGTCAAGGTCTGTTTTTTCTTTTCCCAGCGCGATATCCCGAGATGGCGTATCAATGAGGATCGCGGTCTCGAAGAGATTCCGGAGGCCGTCCTGGATGTACTGACCCATGGAATGAAGATCGGTGCTGAAATCCGCCGCCGCCGGGAAAATCCCCTTTTTGTCTTTGCCCTCGGATTCCCCGAACAATTGTTTCCACCATTCGCCGATGTAGTGCAGTCTCGGTTCAAAATTGATCAGCATTTCCACGGTTTTCCCCTTGCGATAGAGGATATTCCGTATCGCCGCATAGCGATAACAGGGATTTTCCGCGAGGGGCTTGGCGCAGTCTTTTGCCGCGTCGGCGGCCCCCTTGAGGAGTTTCGTAATATCGATGCCCGCGCAAGCGATGGGGAGCAGGCCCACGGCGGTCAGAACGGAAAAACGTCCGCCGACGTCGTCGGGGATCACAAAAGATTCGTATCCTTCTTCCGTCGCGGTATTTTTGAGCGCCCCCCGGGCTTTGTCCGTCGTCGCGTAAATCCGCTTGCGGGCTTCTTCCGCGCCGTATTTTTTGACGAGGGCGTCTTTGAGAATGCGGAAGGCGATCGCGGGTTCCGTCGTCGTCCCGGATTTTGAGATCACATTGACGGACCAGTCCTTTCCCTCCAGAAGATCGAGCAGGTCCGCGAGATACGCGGGGGAAATGTTGTTGCCCGCGTAGTAGATTTCAGGCGTTTTGCGCTTTGCCGCGGGGAGATTGTTGTAAAAACTGTGGGAGAGGAAATCAATGGCCGCTCGGGCGCCGAGGTAGGAACCGCCGATCCCCGTGACGATCAGGGCGTCGGAGTCTTTCCGGATTTTTTCCGCCGCTTTCCGGATCCGTGTCGCTTCAGCCTTGTCATAGTTTTTCGGCAAATCGACCCAGCCCAGAAAATCGGAACCCGCGCCGGATTTTTCATGGATGGCCCCGTGGGCCGCCGCCACTTGGGCCTCCATCATCAGGATTTCTTCTTCGCTGAGGAAATTCAGGGCGCTGCCGTAATCCAATGTTAACGTTTTCATAAAGCCTCCTTCGGTCTTTTCGTAAAATGAGATACGCGTTTGAAAATAGCAAAGATTTGGTTTAGTTACAATTATCTGTGACGGACAACATTTTATTTGTCACAAATGAAAACAGTTTGCAAAATTTTGTGAAACTTATCCGGCGATTTATTTTTTAAGATCGGTCAAAAATCAGAACGTTTTGTGCGCCCGAACCCCGCCGTATTGCCTGGTTTCGCTATGTTCCGCGAAAATCGGCGCTTTGCTTCCCGACTTATTATACACGATATCTTCGGTATTGTAAACTGAAAAAATGCACGAAATTTTAAAAAAATCATAAAAATATTTGACAAGATCGCTGTGATAATGGTACAATCAAAGTACAGCTTATTAACTTTATGGAGGATAGAAAAATGAAACTAACAAATGAAGTTGAGTATGGTTTTCGGACGATCCATTACCTTGCAAACGCACCGAAAGGGAAGATCATCTCCTCAGTTGAAATTTCCAATAATGAAAAAATACCGCACCTGTTCGGCTTGAGAATTTTGAAAAAATTAGCTGACGCCGGTATCGTGGAAGTGTTCAAGGGTTCCAGAGGCGGCTACCGGCTCAAAAAAGACGCGCGGAAAGTATCTCTGAAAGACGTCATTGAAGCCATCGAAGACAAAATCAATATCTCGGCGGGCATCGCGGTAAAAGGGGCGTGCAGCGACAGATACGAAAAATCGGGGATCGGAAAGGCGATCAACGGTATCGAAAAAGAGTTTATCAAAGGACTCGGCGGCGTGACCTTCAACGAATTCATCAAAAAAAGCAAGTAAGAAACGGGGATAAAAAAAGGGCTTTGCCCTTTTTTTTATCCCTGCCGGATTTCCCGGATGTCTTCATTGAGCTCTGTAATTTTTGAGATATCCTCAATGGAAGTGATAAACTTTTCAATAAGCAGCCCACGGAAAGTGTCCTTGCTCGAAAGGCTGTGGTCGATCAAAAAGCGTACGGCCCCCATGGCCATCCGTACAGCCTCTACCAGCGGATCGCCGTTCAGGAGCTTTCCCGTCATGACGGCCGAAAAGATGTCCCCGGTTCCCGGTACGACAACCGGCACGTGGGCGTAGGGCAGGCAGAATGTCCGGTCCAGCTTGTGGTCGTAAACGCCGACAACCCGTTCTTTCTTCCCTTTGAGGGCTATGCTGGTCACGACGACGGATTTGGGGCCCAGCGCCCGGACGCCTTCTATGAGAGTCTTGATGTCGCTCTCGGCGATTTCCGTCTTGCCCGCATGAAGCCCGGTCAAAAAACAGGCTTCGGTCAGATTGGGGATCACGATATCGGCCCTGGCGATCAGTTTTCGCATGATGCCGATACGGCTTTCGTCGACCCCGTTGTAGAGTTTGCCGTAATCGCCCATGATGGGATCCGAAATCACGAGCAGATTCTTGTTTTTTTCCTCATCGGCAAAGGCCCGGATGATGTCCACCTGCTCCTCCGTCACGAGAAATCCCGTGCAGAGGCAGTCAAAGGTAAAGCCCAGCTCGTTCCAGACGACGATGGAGCGCCGCATGTACTCCGTCGTTTCAAGAATTTCAAATTTGCCGTAATCCAGCGTATTGGAAACCAGCGCCGTCGGCAGGTTGTGGATATAATGGCCCATGGCCGAGAGTATGGGAATCATGGCGCCCAGGGCGACTTTCCCGTATCCCGGCATATCGTTGATCAAAAGAATATTTTTGTGCATTGCGGGAAAACTTCCTTTTCGTTTATTGTGATTATCTTGTATTATATCATATTTTTCCGGGATCCGCCATTAAAAAAGCGAAAATTCACAGGGCCGCGGGATTTTACTTTTTGCTTCATTTTTATAGAAAAAAAGCGTATAATAGGAGGTGAATTGAAAAGTTCCGTTTCTAAGGAGGGTTCTGTGAAATTTTTAGGCGTCATTCCGGCGCGTTACGCCTCTACCCGCCTGCCCGGAAAGCCCCTCGCGGATATCTGCGGACATCCGATGATCGAGTGGGTCTATAAACGAGCGGCAAAATCGGGTCTGGACGAGGTGCTGATCGCCACGGACAGCGAATTGATTTATGAGGCCGCAAGCGCTTTCGGCGGCAAATGCGTGATGACAAGGGCCGATCACGCCAACGGCACGAGCCGCATCGCGGAAGTCTGCGAAAAATACCCGGATTTTGACGTAATCGTCAACGTGCAAGGCGACGAGCCTTTGATCGAACCGGCCATGATTGATCTCGTGATCTCGGCCTTCCGGGAGGAGCCGGAGCTCCTGATGTGCACGCTCCGGCATAAATTGACGGATCCCGTGGAAATCCAAAATCCCAACGCCGTCAAGGTCGTGACGGACAAAAACGACCGGGCCCTGTATTTTTCAAGGAGTCCCGTCCCCTATCCGCGGGTCGCGGAGCGGGTCGCGTATTACAAGCATATCGGAATCTACGGCTACAAGCGAACCTTTGTCCTTGAGTACGCGGCCATGGCGCCGACGCCCCTCGAAGGCGCAGAATCCCTCGAACAGTTGCGTGTCCTCGAGAACGGCGTTCCGATCAAGGTTGTCGAAACGACCCACCGGCTCATCGGCGTCGATACGGCCGAAGAATTGGCGCGCGTCAGAGAATATATCGAAAAAAACCATTTGGCGATATCATAAACAAGGGAGGAAAAATGAAAAAAGAAAGCGTTATCCGCCTGGCGACGGCGGCGCTCATCATGTTGCTTCTGACCGCTTGCGGCGGGACCGGACGGTCCGGCAGCGCCGGCAGATCCTATGTGCCCGTCGACATGAGCTTTTCGGCGGCTTCTTACCAGCCGGACTACAGTTGGTTCCGCAAAAACAATCTGCCTGTCCCCGACGCCTTCCGGGGCGCTCCCGTGGACTATCTCGTCCCGGAAAAGGAAGTGGCCGCGGGTTCCGGTTATGAGTTTTTCGCGACATACGACGAAGACAGGGCCCTGCGCTTCTACAAAGACCTCAATGTTCGGGGCGTCGGCGACAATACGGCCTACTGGCGCTGGAAGGTCGGCTTTACGGAAGCCGAATTCGAAGCCGCCGTCACAAACGGACTGCTGAATCTCCTGCGGACAAGACCCCGGGACGTGTACCTGCTCTCGGGCGGCGACTGGGTCAATCGTTCCTTCGGGCGCGGCGACATCGGCGACGTCCGTTCCGTGGAGGTCGCTGCCCGTGGAAAATCGGGCGTCATCATTTACCTTGTCATAAAGACCAGCGAAAACACATTCCTGCTTGCCAAGGAAATCAGTGTGCGGCGGCTCTTCGCGCCGAACAAGTCCAATACGGGTTCGACCCGGGACATCAATCTCTACGGCGCCAGGGGCGGCGACGGCATCTACGGCGATACGCCCTACCGGGTCAATATGGCGCTTTTGCCTTCGGCCTATTGCGCCATTGAGAAAACGGCCGGGGGCTATGCGATCTATGGCGGCGGCAACGGCCACGGCGTGGGCATGTCGCAGTACGCGGCCTTCGATCTGACCGAAAACCACAATTATTCCTACCGGGACGTGTTGAAACGCTATTACCCCGGAACACAACTCAGCAATATGTATAAGATCGCGGGCGTCAGCAAAAACATCCGGGTCGGCGTAAGCAACGCCGGCGGCGGTCTCGCCCACTCGAGCGTAAATCTCACCAGTTCGGGCGCCATGTCGATCAAGGGACAGGGCTTTTCCATCAACGTCAAAGGGGGCGGCCGCATCCAGGCGAAAACCGAAGGCGGGAAGCTCTCCATCGCCGTCGACGGGCAACACAGGGTCAAAACCGCCCACCCGGTGATCGTTACGGCCAAGGGAACCTACCTGACGCTGACGGGGATCCGCAAAGCCCATACGGCCAATCCCGGCTACCGCGGCGTCATGGAGTTGCGGGCCGTTGGCAACGCCGTCCGGGTCATCAACGACGTCCATATCGAAGATTATTTGAAACAGGTGCTGCCGAGTGAAATGCCCAAAAATTTCGGCGTAGAAGCCCTGAAGGCGCAGGCTGTGGCGGCAAGGACCTATGCCCTCAGCGATTTTCTCAAATTCCGCTACAAAAGCGAGGGCTTTCATGTGAAAGATACCGTGGAAAGCCAGGTCTACAACAATCAACTGGAAAATGAAGAGTCATACCGGGCCATTGAGGCTACTGCGGGCGAGGTCCTGATCTGGAATGAAAAACCCGCCGACGCCAAGTATTTTTCGGCCTCTTCGGGCTTTATCGAAGCGGCCAATTACGTCTGGTAGAGAGCGGAAATCCCGCGACCGGAACAAAGCAATTGATTCATGGGGGGAGTACAGTGTCAAGCAAGCATAAATTTATGGGCAGTGAGAAAGTGGGCAAACTGCTTTTTCAGTTTTCCCTGCCCGCGATTATCGGCATGGTGGTAAATGCCTTATATAACATCGTAGACAGAATTTATATCGGAAGAATGGAAAACGTCGGACATAACGCCATCGCGGGAGTCGGCATCGCCTTTCCCGTCATGGTGATCTCCTTTGCCTTTTCCGTGTTGATCGGCCTCGGTTCGGGCAACAACATTTCGCTCTCCATCGGGCGAAAGGAAAGAGATACGGCGGAGCGCTTCCTCGGAAACGCCACAGCCCTCGGGCTCCTGGTCTCGGTCGTGATCGGCGCGGGCATTTACCTCAACCTCGGCAGGATTATCCCCTTTTTGGGCGCCAGCGAGAATATCGGCGTTTATACGCGGGAATACCTGTCCGTTATTTGCCTCGGCTGTCCGGGCGCTATTCTGAGTTTTACGTTGAATGCGGCCATCCGGGCCGACGGGAATCCGAAAAAGGCCATGATGACCATGCTGATCGGGGCCGTGACGAATATCGTTCTCGATCCGATCTTTATTTTCAGTTTCGGCATGGGCGTCCGGGGCGCCGCCGTGGCCACGATCATTTCCCAGTACGTCTCGGCTGCCTGGACCGTCTATTATTTCTGCTCGCCCCTTTCGGGGATCAAGCTCAGACCGCAGTATATCCGGATTTTTCCGGACTTGACGAAACGCGCCCTCATGATCGGCGCCGCGCCGTTCCTGTTGCAGCTGGGCGCGAGCTGCGTCAACTATGCCTTCAACAGCAGCATGAGCAAATACGGCGGGGACCTGGGCGTAGGGGCCATCGCCATTACCCAGGCCATCATTATGTTTATGACGATGCCCATTTTCGGGATCAATCAGGGATTGATGCCGATTTTGGGATACAATTACGGCGCGAAACTGTACCACCGGGTGCGGGAAGCGCTCTTCAAAGGGATCTTCGCCTCGGTATCGATCTGTACCGTGGATTTTATTCTGATCCAGCTCTTTTACCGGCGGATCATCCTTATTTTCAACAACAACCCCGAACTTTTGGTCATCGCGTCCCGGGGTCTCAGAATTGTGTCGCTGCTGTTGCCGATCGCTGGCATGCAGGTCGTTTCGAGCATTTATTTCCAGGCCGTGGGAAAGCCCATCTTCAGCATTATCATGAGCCTTTCCCGGCAGGTCATCATCCTCGTTCCCTGTATCCTCATTCTGTCGCGGTATTTCGGTCTGCGGGGAATCTGGTTCGCGACGCCCGCGG
The DNA here is from genome assembly GCA_031272775.1 of Fusobacteriaceae bacterium. NCBI lineage: Bacteria > Fusobacteriati > Fusobacteriota > Fusobacteriia > Fusobacteriales > Fusobacteriaceae > Fusobacteriaceae bacterium. The sequence continues at coordinate 24,598 of JAISTB010000011.1, forward strand.
CGGATTTTCTCGCGACGCTTCTGACTTCGGCTTTTTTGTACCGGGAAATGAAGCAGCTGCGCCAGTTGCAGCAGGAAAGGGAAGCGGCGGGCATCCCCGTCGATGAGGCCGACGATTTTGAAGAAGGGGTGCAACTTGATCTGGACGCCTGAGGCTTCCGGGGAAAAGGAGAAAGCATGTTTATCGACGAAGTAGTGATTACCGTCAAGGCCGGAAACGGCGGCGACGGCTCCGCCTCATTCCGGCGGGAAAAATTTGTGCAGTTCGGCGGGCCCGACGGCGGCGACGGCGGCAAGGGCGGCGACATCATTTTTCTGGCCGATCCCAATCTCAATACGCTGATCGATTTCCGCTACAAGAAGGTCTTTTCGGCGCAAAACGGGGAAAACGGGCAGAAAAAGCAATGCAACGGGAAATCGGGACAGGATCTCGTGATCAAAGTCCCCGTGGGGACCATGATTCGCGAAAGCGAAAGCGGCAAGTTGCTTCTGGACATGAACGCCCCGGAAATGAGAAGAATCCTCCTCAAAGGAGGCGCCGGGGGCCCCGGCAACGTCAATTTCAAGACGCCTACACGGCAGGCCCCGAAACTCGCCGGAAAAGGAAAAGAAGGGCAGGAACTCAAAATCCGCCTCGAGCTCAAACTTTTGGCCGACGTGGCCTTGGTGGGCTATCCCTCCGTGGGAAAATCCAGTTTTATTAACAAAGTTTCCGCCGCCAAATCCAAAGTGGCCGATTATCATTTTACGACGCTGGAGCCGAAACTGGGCGTCGTGCGTCTCTCCGAAGGCCGGTCCTTTGTGGTGGCGGATATTCCGGGCCTGATCGAGGGCGCCCACGAGGGCGTGGGCCTCGGGGACAAATTCCTCAGGCATATCGAGCGCTGCCGGCTCATCTGTCACCTTGTGGATATTTCGGGCCTTGAGGGCAGAGATCCGCTGAAAGACTATGCGCTTATCACGAGAGAACTGGCCAAATTCAGCGCAAAGCTCTCGGAAAAGCCCTGTCTGGTCCTCGCCAACAAGATGGACCTCCTGCCCGGCGGCGAGGAAAATTCCCGGTATGTCGCCTTCCGGGAGGCCATGGAAAAAGAGGGGAACAAGGTTTATCCCGTTTCCGTACTGGCTGGGAAGGGCATTGAGCCCGTACTCTACAAATGCTATGAATTGCTGCAGACCATTCCCCGTGAGGTACTGGAGGAAGAAGCCGATATAGAGGGCGTTTTGCGGGAAATCAAAGAAAGCCCCGAGGATTTTGTGATTACAAAGGAAAGCGACGGAACCTGGACCGTGAGCGGCCGGATTCTGGACAGCGTCCTTGCCAAATATGTGATCCACGCCGACGGGGATTCCGTGATCTCATTTTTGCATATGATGAAATCCCTCGGTCTCGAAGAGGCCATGCGGGACGCCGGAATCCAAAACGGAGACTCCGTCAGGATTGCCGACGTGGAATTCGATTACGTGGAATAGGGGGGCCTATGACAAAAGGAATCGTCATCGCGGGACCGACTGCGGTGGGTAAGACCGGCGTTTCCCTGTTTCTGGCGGAAATGCTCGGCGGAGAAATCATTTCGGCCGATTCGGCGCAGATCTACAGGGGACTTGATATCGGTACGGCCAAGATTACAACGGCTGAACGACGGGGCGTCCCCCATCATATGATAGACGTCGTCGATCTTTCGACGCGCTTTACGGCGGGAGATTACGCGCGGATGGTCGCGGGGATTCTGAGCGAAGGGGAGGCGGGAGATAAGCCGATGATTATGACCGGCGGGAGCGGGCTCTATATCCGGGCAGTGGCGGACGGCTTCGCGGAACTGCCTCCGGGAAATCCCGAAATCCGGAAACGGCTGGCGGGTATGTCTCCCGAAGTGCTTTACGGGGCCTTGCGCAAGCATGATCCCGAAGCGGCGGCGGCCATTCACGCCAACAACAGAAAGCGGGTCGAGCGGGCCTTGGAGGTTTTTCTGCTGACGGGAAAACCCTTTTCCGAAATCTCCAAAAATAATCGCCGGGGGCACAACTGGACTTTTTTGCGGATTTTTCTCCACATGGACAGAGACGCGCTCTATGCCGGGATTGACCGGCGGGTCGATGAAATGATGGCGCGGGGCTTCGTGCAAGAGGTGGAAAAATTGCGCCCGAAATACTCCCGCTATCTCCGAAGCCTCAATATTATCGGCTATACCGAGATTCTCGATTACCTTGCGGGGGCCATGACGCTCCCCGAGACCGTGGAGCTCATCAAAAAAAATTCCCGGCACTACGCCAAGCGCCAATTCTCGTGGTTTGTCAACGACGCTCATTTTACCCCGTATGATCGGGGGACCGAAAGTGACCGGGAAGTCGCGGAAAAAATTGCAAAAATGTACAAAATGTAAAAAGGACCACTTGATAAAAGCGCCGATATGTGGTATCATTTAATTATGACGTGTCACAATCTCAAAAAGGAAAAATCCAGCATAATACATTTTTTTCCGCCGGTTCTCCTGCTTTTCCTGTTTTTGGCGGGATGCGCGGGGACGGCCGGTATACAAAACGCCAAACTTCAAAACACGTTTCAAAACGAAATAGCGACCCATGACAAGCTGTACCGCCTGCTGGACGAAATCCAGACCGGGCTTGCGCGGGGGGATTCCGGAACGCTCAGGCGTTCCCTGACCGCTTCGCCGAAAAACCTGCTGATCCGGAAACGCTTGCGCGAGATTCCTTTCGAGCGCCTGCAGGTCTTTCTGGGAGAGCCCGAATTCGACCGGGACCAGGCATCTCTTGTGATGGGACTCAACTATCTGACCCATACGGAATATTATGACATCAGGTTTGTACTCAAAAACGGCAGATGGAAAATCAGGGATTTTACGAAAAAATGAGCAAGAAGGAAAACAGACTGCCATCCACCGGGTATGAGGATTACGGGAAACCTGTGATCCTATGGAGGAAAGGAGACAAACGATGAAGGAAAATGAGATCAAGATAACGATTCCTTCTTCCCTGCAAAACGTTTCAATCATCAGGGCAATGCTGAAGGCATACTTCGAGCACGAGCACGTGGACAAACACGATTCTTTCCAGTTGCTCACGGTAATTGATGAACTGTCGACCAATGTCGTGGAGCATGGATACAAGTACAGCCGCGGAAATATCATTATCCGGATCGAAAAAGAAGAGCATGAGATTTCCCTGGTTGTGGAGGACAACGGAATCGGCTTTGATGACAGCAAGCTCAGCAAAGAGGAGGGCGGTTTGGGGCTTCAGATCGCCAGAAACATTGCCGACACCTTTGTCATCGAAAAAAAAGAAAACGGTACTTGTTTCAGATTCAAAAAGAAAATTCGGGAGGTCATATAATGCATACAGAATTTGACATAAGCGAAAAAACTGCGGGAAAAATCAAAATTCTGAAAGTGATCGGGGAACTGGACGCGCTCGTTGCTCCCAGACTCAAGGAACGCTTGACAAAACTGGAAGAAGAGGACTACAAGAATTTTATCATCGATTTTGAGCAATTGGAACACATCAATAGTTTGGCAATGGGTATTTTGAGAGGGAAACTGAAGACAGTCAAAGAACTGGGCGGAAACATCAAACTGATCAAACTCAACGACCACGTCAAAGGTATATTCGAAATGATCGGACTCGATGAGATTTTCGAAATATACGAAACCGAGGAGGAAGCCCTCGAAAGTTTCAAATAATAAATCCAAAACGATCGAAACTATCGCGTACTTTTCGTACGTATTCTGATATGTCAAAATCCGATTAGGAGAGAAAATGGAGAAAGGATAAATGATGAATTATATTGTGCTTGTAGGGCCCGTCGTCCTGGGTCTCTGCGTAATTTTCGGGTTGTTGTTCAAAAAGATGTCCATTGACAAGGAGATCCGGCGGCTGAACAACCTGGAGGACGAAGTTCAGAAAGCGAAACTGAAGGCAAAGGATATCACGGAAAAAGCGGAGCAGGACGCTCACGCGAGAAGCAAAGAAATCGAACTCAAGACAAAAGACGAATTGCTGCGGTTGAAAGAAGAGGCCGACCGGGAGATCAAAAACTCCAAAAATGAACTGGCCCAAAGGGAGACAAGACTCGTCCGGAAGGAAGAAATCCTCGACGGGAAGATCGAAAAAGCCGACGAGCGGACGAAAGAACTGGAAAAGACCACGGAACAACTGGAAAAAAAGAAAGAAGAGATCGACCAGATGCGCCTCCGGCAGGAAACGGAACTGGAACGGATCTCGGGACTGTCCCGCAACGAGGCCAGAGATATCCTCATCGCCAAACTGAAGGAAGATCTCGTCCACGACACGGCGGTCGCCATCAAAGAATACGAAAGCATCCTTGAGCAGGAAAAAGAAAAGATGTCCAAGCGCGTTCTCGCCACGGCCATCAGCAAAGCGGCTTCGGAATACGTCGTAGACGCCACCGTATCCGTCGTAAACCTCCCCAATGACGAAATGAAAGGGCGCATCATCGGCCGTGAAGGCCGGAATATCCGGACAATCGAGGCGCTGACCGGCGTCGATATCATCATCGACGATACGCCCGAGGCCGTTGTGCTCTCGAGCTTCGACGGCGTCAAGCGTGAAGTGGCCAGGATCGCCATTGAGCGTCTGATCACCGACGGCCGGATTCACCCCGGCAAGATTGAGGAAATCGTCAACAAGGCCCAGAAGGAAATTGACAAGGAAATCGTTAACGCCGGTGAGGAAGCGGTCCTTGAAGTGGGAATCACGGGCGTGCATCCCGAGATCATTAAAAATCTGGGTAGACTCAAGTACCGGACAAGTTACGGGCAAAACGTATTGACCCACTCCATCGAGGTCGCGAAACTGGCAAGCACGCTGGCCAGCGAAATCAAGGGAGACGTCAAACTGGCGAAACGGGCCGGGTTACTCCATGATATCGGGAAGATCCTCGACAGCGACAACGAATATTCCCACGCCATGATCGGCGGGGAATTCCTCAAGAAATTCGGCGAAAAACCCGAAGTAATCAACGCCGTTATGGCGCATCACAACGAAGTGGAATTTGAGACCGTGGAATCGATCCTCGTGCAGGCGGCCGACGCCGTATCCGCATCCAGACCGGGAGCGCGCCGGGAGACCCTGACCGCTTACCTCAAGCGGCTCAAGGACCTCGAGGAAATCGCCAACTCCTTTACGGGCGTGGAATCGTCCTACGCGATCCAGGCGGGACGGGAAATCCGGATCGTCATCAACCCCGACGAGGTGTCCGACGACGCGGCGACCAAGATGGCCCGCGACGTGGCCAAGAAAGTCGAAGAAACCATGCAGTATCCGGGCCAGATCAAGGTAACGGTGCTGCGGGAGACGCGCGCCATCGATTACGCGAGATGACGGCGGAGCAAGAGAAAATCAAAAGAATCAAAAAGGCCGGTTTATTGCCGGTCTTTTTTGTAATACACGATTGAGAATCAAAAAAGACTCTTGACTTTTATGCAAGTTTTAGTTATAATGTAAGCACCAAAATCAAGGCGGCGGTTATTATGTTATCAAATGAATTACGGAATATCTTATCGCAAAATGGCGGGACTTTTACCACGGCGCAAGCCAAAGTCGTCGGCGTATCGAACGAGCGATTGCGGTTATTGACCAATGCCGGAGAATTGGAACGGGTAGCACATGGCGTCTATCTTCTGCCTGATGAGTTCCTTGACAAAATGTATGTGGCGCAATTGAGACGCCCAAAAATCATTTATTCCCACGAAACAGCCTTGTTTCTCCACGACCTCACTGATCGTGATCCACTCTGTTATACCGTGACTGCTCCAACCGGTTACAACAAAACAAGATTATTGGACGACGGGTTACGTGTCTTCACTGTGAAAAGGGAATTGCATGAGATCGGTGCTGTGAGAGCCAAGACGATGTTCGGTAATACAGTCACAGTTTATGGTCTTGAGCGAACAATCTGCGATTGCATCCGCAGCCGCAATCAGATGGATGGCGCCATTGTAACTGACGCGATGAGGCGTTATGTGACGCGACGCGACAAGAACCTGAACGTCCTCATGGAAATTGCGGATATTTTTTGCGTCGCCAAGCTGCTTAGAAGCTATATGGAGGTTCTCTTATGAAAACATCAACCCAGTTGAAGGCGCTTGTCCGCAATCTTTCGAAAGAAAAAAACGTGAACGCAGAGATTATCCTGCGGAATTTTATGCTTGAACGCTTCCTCGAACGCGTTTCTTTTTCGAAATACAGCAAAAATTTCATTCTCAAGGGCGGAATGCTCATTGCTGCAATCGTTGGAATGAATACAAGAACCACGATGGACATGGACGTAACTATCAAGGGAAAATCGTTGACTGAAGCCCAAATCAAAGAAATCTTTGAGGATATTCTGAGCGTCTCCATCAAAGATAACGTTGTTTTTTCCTATCGAAAAATTGAGGAAATGCGTGAAGAAGCCGAATATCCTGGTTACCGCGTTTCGATTGACGCCCTTCTGGATAAGACCCGTCAAATCATGCACATTGATATTACGACTGGCGATTTTATCACGCCGGGAGAAATCGAATACAGCTATAAGCTTATGTTTGAGAACAGGTCTATCAGCATCTTTGCCTATAATCTCGAAACTGTTTTGGCAGAAAAATTTGAAACTATTGTCAGTCGCGGTGTAACCAATTCCCGGATGCGGGACTTTTACGACATTTATGTTTTAACCGGAACACAAAAAATTGATGCAGACACGTTTCGTATGGCGTTGGTCAATACATCAAAAAAGAGGGGGACGTTCACCCAGATGGCAGATGCCTCTACCTCCATACAACGGATTGCAACAAGTCAGGTATTGATTGATCTCTGGAACCGCTACCAGAAAAATTACAGCTACGCCGCCGACCTTTCTTGGGAAATGGCTGTTAATTCGCTTCGAAAGCTCAATGAAACGCTGTGATATTGATGATGGGAATCGTTCTTCTTCCGGTACATCCAGATCAAAGGGCTATCGCAGCTCTCCCCGGAACGCGCAATCCACGATATGGTCATTCACCACGCCCACAGCCTGCAAAAAGGAGTAAATGATTGTGCTGCCGACAAACTTGAAGCCGAGTTTCTTCATGTCCTTGCTGATTCGGTCGGAAAGCCCCGTTTTCGCCGGCATTTCATAGCCTGTCTGCCAGGCGTTGACAATGGGCTTGCCGTCCACATAGCGCCAAATTAAATCCGAAAGCGAACCCAATTTCAGCGTCGCTCGGGCGTTGGTTATGACGGATTGCACCTTCAGCCTGTTGCGGACATGTATTGCTCCTTGTTACTCTACTTTAATCTTCCCGCTCAAAATCCCCATAGTCCTGTCCAAATCCCGCAATGTCTTGTGCTTGAAGCAGGGGACGCCTAGGTTTTGCGCCAGGGT
>JAISTB010000012.1 GCA_031272775.1 Fusobacteriaceae bacterium
CGACGGGCAATATCAGAAGGCGCTGGACCTTATGTACGGGATCCTGCTCCGGGATTGGGACCGGTTCAACGAAATCAAAGAGATTGTATTTGTGGAGTTAAATCACCTGATCGCCACGCATCCCAAACTTGATCTTTCAAAAATTGACCAACGTTTTATCTATAAAATGCCAGTGGATATCCGGATCGTGCTGGCATGGAGCTCAAACAACACCGATATCGATCTGCATATGAAAGATCCTTACGAAGAAGTCTGCTTCTACGACAACACGTTGACAAAAATCGGCGGCAAAATAACCTATGATTTTACCCAAGGTTACGGCCCTGAGGAGATCATGCTGAAAAAAGCGATTCCCGGCAACTACAGTATTTTTACAAACAATTACGGCGATCACCGTCAAGATCTTCTGGGCCCGAGCACGCTCTATCTGGACATCTACACCCATTACGGATCGCCCGATGAAAACCATCAACGAATTCTCGTGCGAACCGCAGAAGTCAAAGAAAAAAACGAAATCGGTTCAATTGACATTGAGCAATAAGAAAATACGCTTTCTAAAAAACACGGCCCCTCCCATAGGAAAGCGGGCCGTGTTTTATTTTCATTGAATCGAATCGTGTGCTGTTTCTCTGCGTTTACTTGTTTTTTACGACCTTGCGGATCATGAATACGCTTCTCGGCGTCGGTTCGAAGCCGCTGATATACTTTTGCGTCCCCATAAAATCGCTGGGATAGAGGACCGGAAGAACGGCGATGTCGTCATAGACGATCTTCTGCGCTTCCTGATACAGGGGAATCCGCTCGTTGATGTCGAGCGTCGAACTCCCGTTGTCCAGGAGCTCGTCGACCCGCTCGTTCTTGTAAAAGGACCGGTTTCCGCCGAAGCCGAAATTGCTCGAGTGGAAGATCGGATACATGGTCTCGTTGGGATCGGGAGACGTGGGCCATCCGAGAATGAAGAGATCGTGTTCCCCTTTGCTGATTCTGTCAAGGTAGGAACTCCACTCCAGCGTCTCCACCGAGAGATTGATCCCCACTTCCTTCAGCTGATCCTGCATAATGACGGCGGCGTCTTTTCTTGCGGGGTTTTCGTTAACCCAGATCTTGAGGTCAAGGCCGTCTTTGTAGCCCGCCTCGGCGAGCAGCGCCTTTGCCTTGGCGACGTCCCGTTTCCGGTACTTCAGGTCTTTGTTTACGCCCATAACGGCCGGAGGCACGAAGGAATCGGCCACGATGGCGGCCTTCTGATAGGCCGTATCGGCTATGGATTGCAGGTCTATTCCGTAGGCCAGCGCTTCCCGTACGCGCAGATCGGCCAGGGGCTTTTTGTTGAAATTGATCCCGATGTAGGTCGTCGAAAGGGACGGCACCTCATGGAGAACCAAATAATCCTTGCTTTTCACGATACCGGTGTCGACCGGATAGATCGCGAATACAATATCTACTTCTTTTGTCTCTAACGCAATCGAGCGGTTCGTCCCTTCGGGGATGACCCGGAAAACGACGCTGTCCACGCCGGGCGCGCCCCGGAAATAGTCTTTGTTCGCCTTGAGCGTGATCCGGTCTCCGGCTTTCCAGCTGTCAAACTTGAAGGGGCCTGTGCCGATCGGTTCAAAAAAGGCCTTGTCCGGATTTGTTTCCACATATTTTTTGTTGAGAATTGCGCCGCTGCCATGGGCCAGATTGCCCACGAGGGGGCCGAAGGCTTTTTTCGTGACGATATTGACCGTATAGGGGTCCACAACGTCAACTTTGTCGATGATTCCCATAAAGCTCGAGACCGCCCCGGATTTGGACGCTCGTTCGAGGGAAAACTTGACGTCTTCCGCAGTCAGCTCGTCGCCGTTATGGAATTTGACGCCCTTTTTGATCTTGATCTGAAGGGTCAGCGGATCGATCTGGGTATAGCTCTCGGCAAGATTGTTTTCCAGCTGTACGTCGGCCGTCCAGTCAAAGAGCCGGTCATAGATGTTTAGCGTCAGATTCTGCGAGTAGACGTCCGTCGTCATGGACGGATCAAGGGTTTTGGCGTCCGTCTGCTGCGCGATGATCAGCTCTGTTCCTGCGCTTTTGGCGCTCGCCCATACGCTCGTTCCCAGCGCGATTGCCGCCGTCACAAGAAGGGCCAGGGTAAAGAATGTTCTTTTCAACGCTTTCATGTGTCCTCCTATGTAGTTTTGTGAGTTTTGTAACGTTCAGATGTGGAGCAAATGCCCCATCTTATCTTTTTTCGTCTTCATATATTTTTTATTGATGGCGTTGTAGCCGATTTCAAGCGGTTCACGGCCGGTGATTTTGATGCCGTAGTCTTCGAGCCCGTGCATTTTCTCGGGGTTGTTCGTCAAAATCCGGACGGAGTTGATCCCCAGCGCCTTCAGCATCTGGGCGGCAACCGCGTAATCCCGCATATCCGGCTCAAAGCCCAGCTCGATATTGGCCTCGACCGTATCGGCGCCGTGATCCTGCAACGTATAGGCTTTGAGTTTGTTCAAAAGCCCTATACCACGCCCTTCCTGTCGGAGGTAGAGCACGATTCCCTCCCCTTCCTCGTTAATGAGCTTCATGGCCTGATGCAGCTGGGAGCCGCAATCGCAGCGCAGCGATCCCAGGACGTCGCCCGTAAAGCACTCCGAATGGATCCGCATCAGGACATTTTCCTTCCCCTTGAGGTCCCCCTTGACCAGGGCGATATGTTCCTTGCCGTCCAGGCGGTTGTCAAAGCCGATCAGGCGGAAATCTCCGAAGGGCGTCGGGAGATCTGGGCTCACGATGACGTCCATCAGCTGTTCGTGCATTTTCCGGTATTTGATCAGATCCTTGATCGTGATCAGTTTCAGTCCGTGTTCTTTCGCAAAGGGGATGAGTTCGTCAAGTCGCATCATCATGCCGTCGTCCCGCATGACTTCGCAACAGAGTCCCACAGGTTCCAATCCGGCCAGGCGGCAGAGGTCAACGGTCGCTTCCGTGTGTCCTTCCCGCTCGAGAACGCCGCGATCCCGCGACAAGAGCGGAAACATATGACCCGGGCGTCTGAAATCCCGAGGCTTAGCTCCCTTTTCCACAACCTTGAGCGCCGTAATGGAGCGCTCCCAGGCGGAAATGCCGGTCGATGTGGAAATATGATCAATGGAAACCGTGAAAGCCGTACTGTGATTGTCGGTATTGTCCGGACACATCTGGGGCAAATTGAGCCGCTCCGTATACTCGCGGTTCATGGGCATGCAAATGAGGCCTCGCGCGTATTTGGCCATAAAGTTTACGTTTTCGAGGGTGGCGTACTCGGCCGCGCAGATGACATCCCCCTCGTTTTCGCGCTTTTCGTCGTCGACCACGAGGATGTTCTTTCCCTGCCGCAAGTCTTCCAACGCTTCTTCAATCGTATGAAACATGTAACTCAACTCCTTCAAAATCCGTTTTTCATGAGAAATTCCATGGTAATCCCGCCCGGCGTCTCTCCGGCCGTCTCTGCTTCCGTCCGGGAAAAGAGCAGTTTTTCGACAAATTTGCCGATCAGGTCCGTTTCCACGTTGACCGGATCTGAGACCCGCTTTCCGCCGAGGATGATCTTATCCTGCGTGTGGGGAATCAACGAAACGGAAAAGCTGTCGTCCGTAATCCCCATGACCGTGAGGCTGGCGCCGTCCACGGCCACCCGTCCTTTCTCAACGATGTATTTCATATATTTTTTATCCGTTTTGATTTCGTAAATCCTGGCGATGCCGTCTCTGCTGATGGCGCTAATGGTCCCCACGCAATCGACGTCTCCGGTGACCAGGTGCCCGCCCAGCGGCGTGGAAAGCGTCAGGGATTTTTCAAGATTGACGGGATCTCCCGCCTTCAGATAGCGCAAATTGGTCCTTTTCACGGTCTCATGCATACAGTCGGCGATAAAATAATCGCTCCCTACTTCAACGGCCGTAAGGCAGGTCCCGTTTGTGGCGATGCTGTCCCCGACCGCGCTCACTTTGGCGATATTCTCGCTTTTGATCTTGATTTTGAGGGAGGTCGTATCGTTCCGGAGCGAGAGCACCTGTCCGATTTCCTCCACAAGCCCTGTAAAAATGGTCCTCACCTCAGTTTCTGTAAAATTCAAGGGAAATATTGTCCCCCCAGGTGTTGCAGCACGCGTGGGGGAGTTCGAAACAATCGCTCATGGTCTCCTTGACGAAGCCCCGCACAAGCGGAATCGCCCCGTCGTCTCCCAATATTTTCGGCGCGATGAAGATTTCCCCGCCGTCAAGGACATTTTCCGCGAAGGCTCTGGAAATGAGGCTGCTCCCGCCCTCGAGCAAGACGGAATCCAGGTTGAGCCCGCCCAATTTTTCCAGAATACGGGAAAACTTGAACGTCGTTCCGGGCAGAAAGAGCATCCGGATATTTCGCCGGGCCAGCTCCTTGCATTTTTCGTCGGAAGCCCGCTCCTCCGATGTGATGATGACGCTCTTGCCGTCCTCATAGTTTGCGAAATGTCCGCGCAAATCCACCTTGAGATGCGGATCCACCACGATCCTGAAGGGATTTCTGCCGTTTTCGATTCGCGCCGTCAGCCGCGGATTGTCCGTCAAAAGAGTCGTGATGCCCACGAGGATCCCCATGTATTTGTGCCTCAGGTACTGGACATGGGCCCGGGCGGCCTCGTTGCTGATCCATTTGGAATCCCCCGTGCGAGTCGCGATCTTGCCGTCCAGAGTTATGGCGCATTTGAGAAACAAAAAGGGAATTTTCGTCGTAATGTATTTGAAGAATACCCGATTGATCTTCCTCGCCTGCTCGGCATGCAGGCCCACGTCGACCTGAACGCCTGCTTCCCGGAGCATCCGGATGCCGTTTCCCGAGACTTTGGGGTTGGGGTCCAAAATGGAGACCACGCAACGTTTTATGCCCATACGAATGATTTTTTCCGCGCAAGGGGGCGTCTTTCCGTAATGAGAGCAAGGCTCCAGCGTTACGTAGAGCGTCGCGCCCCGGGCGTTTTCTCCGGCTTCATCGAGGGCGTACACCTCGGCGTGAGGACCGCCGTATTCCCGATGGTATCCGGATCCGACGATTTTTCCGTCCTTGACCACAACAGCGCCCACCATGGGATTGGGATTGACCCGCCCCACGCCTTGGAGACTCAATTCCAGGGCTTTTTCCATATAGAGGCTGTCGTCCATTCCGTTTACATCTCCTTCAGCAGATTGACCATCTCGATGGCTCCGACGGCGACGTCGCTTCCCTTATTGCCGGCTTTCGTGCCCGCCCGCTCGATGGCTTCCTCGATGGAATTTGTCGTGAGTACCCCGAACATCACGGGAATATCGCTGGCAAGCCCTACGGCCGCGACGCCCTTGGAGACTTCGGCGCTTACATATTCAAAATGCGGCGTAGCGCCCTTGATCACGGCGCCAAGGGCCAAAACGGCGTCGTATTTTTTTGAATTCACCATTTTTTTCACAATAAAGGGAATCTCAAAGGCCCCCGGCACCCAGGCCACCGTAATGTCTTCGGGCGCCACTTCATGGCGGATCAGGGAATCCTGAGCGCCCGCCACGAGTTTATTTGTGATAAATTCGTTGAACCGTCCCGCGACGATGCCGATCTTCAAGCCTTTTCCGAGAAATTTTCCTTCCAAAACCTTCATATTCGTTCTTCCTCCTTGAGATATAAAAAAGCCCGGACTTCTTCCGGGCAACATAACAAAATAACAGCGTAAAACCATTATTTCTTCTCCCATCCAGACTATACTGTCGGTTTTGGAATTGCACCAAATCAAGCTTTCGCCTCGCAGACTTTACTGCCGGTCGGGAATTGCGCCCTGCCCTGAAGATAATAGTTTGTTCAATATTCGATTGTCGGTCTGATAGTAGTATAACCCCAAAGCGCGATTTTGTCAAGGGGATTTCCCGCAAATCTTCCCAAAAATATTTTGGAATTGCAAAATTTCCGCTTTTATAGTATGATTAAGGCGTAGAAACCACAGGAAAAATCTTCGCGTTTCCCTTAAAGGAGTTGCCATGAAAAAAATCGTCTGTCTCATCCTGACGCTCTTGTCTCTTGTTCTTGCGGCCTCCGGGTCCTTACGACTTTCGACCGCTCACCTCAAGCAAGGGGGCTTTTTCTACCTTGTCTATCCCGCAGAAAAAAAGTATACCATTCATTTCCCCTACGCGCCCAAAAGCCTCAAACCCTTTCTCCATCAGGGAAAAAAGGTTGTCTTCGTCCCGGTCCATTACTCGACGCCCGCGGGGACATATCCCCTTGTGGTCAAGGAAAATGAGCGCGAAATTTTTACGGCCGAGATCACCGTGGGCGACGGAAATTTCAAAAAAAGCTATCTGACCGTGACAAAGCAAATGGCCGGCAAACGCTCGGACGAAAACCTTAAGGCGGGTTCCGACAAAATCGGGGAAGCCAAGAAAAATTCCCTCGTCGAAAAGCAGTGGACCGGCAAATTCGTCAATCCCGCGGGGATCAAATCCAGCAATAACTTCGGCGCCATGCGCTATGTGAATAAAAAAGTCGTGGGCTATCACTCGGGTCTGGACTATTCCGTAGGCGTCGGAACGCCGATCAAGGCAGCTAACGCCGGCAAGGTCATTTTCGCGCAAAAACTTGTCACCACAGGAAACACCCTTGTGATCGATCACGGCATGAATATTTTTTCCAGCTATTCCCACCTCAGCGCCTTCGCGGTCAAAGAGGGCCAGATCGTCAAAAAAGGGGACCTCGTCGGGAAAAGCGGCGCGACCGGCTTTGTGACGGGACCTCATCTGCATTTTGTGATCAGCATCGGGACCATCGCCGTCAATCCGGCGCTTTTTATGGAAGAGGCCGTACTGGAGGGGGAGTGAGGGGGAGGCTTTACAGCGCGTTGTCCTTCGCCAAAGAAAAACCCTGCGCGTAATCGCGCAGGGTTTTATGATAATTTTCGCTGATTTTACGAATCGGACGTCACTTATTGTTTTTCTTCACGTTCCGGAAGAAATGCACAAAGGTCGGATAGGCCGCAAAACCCTCAATGTAGGCCTGGGTCCCCAAAAGGATCGGCGGCAGTCCCAGCGAAAGGATCGGTCGGTCGGCCACAATGAGTTCCTGGGCTTTGAGATAGTATTTGGCGCGCTCGGCCTGATCTACGGTCTCTCTGCCCCTATCGAGCAGTTCGTCGACTTCTGGATTGCCGTAAAAGGCCATGTTGCCGGCTGTCCCTTTGTTTTTGGAGTGATAGAGCAAAAACATGATGCCGTCGGGATCCGTGGATCCGGGATTGCCCAGAATGTACATATCATGCTCGGCTTTCCCCAATTTATCGAGATAAGCGCTCCATTCAAGGATTTCTATGGAAATTTCGATCCCCACTTCCCGCAGCTGGTCTTGCATAATGACGGCCGCGTCGGTTCTGGTTTGCACGCCGTTTGTCCACAGGCGCAGCTTCAAGCCGTCTTTGTATCCGGCCTCGGCCAGGAGCTGTTTCGCCTTTTCGACGTCGCGCTTCGGGAAGGGAATCTTGTCGTTGAAGCCCATGGTCGCGGGAGCGATAACGCTTGTGGCCGGCAAATAGAGGTCATTGAAGGCGTTGTCGAGGATCGACTGCAGATCGAGGGCGTAGCAGACCGCCTGCCGCACTTTGACATCGCTTGTGGGGCCCTTTTCACAGTTGAATCCGAGATAGGTCAGTCCCACGGAAGGCTCATGGTAGAGCTTCAGGTAGTCTTTTGACTTGATGATCGGTACATTCAGCGGCTCCAGGGTAATAGAAATATCGATTTCCCCTGTTTCAAGGGCGATCACGCGATTGTCGCTCTCGGGAATCGGGCGAAAAATGGCGGTGTCGACGCCGGGCGCGCCCCGGTGATAATTTTTGTTGGCTTGGAGAACGAGCTTGTCGCCGGTCTTCCACGACTCAAAGCGGAAAGGTCCGGTCCCCACCGGCTCGAAAAAGGCCTTGTCTCCTGCGGATTCGAGGTATTTTTTGCTCAGGATCGAGCTGCTCCAATGCGATAACGCGTTAAAGAGCGGACCGTAGGGCTTTTTCGTTTTGATGTTGACCGTGTAGGGATCGACGATGTCCACGCCGTCAAGGTCCCCGAGAAGGGCCATTCCGCCGGGCGCTTTGGAAGCTCTTTCGAGGGTGAATTTGACGTCTTCGGCCGTGAGCTCGTCGCCGTTATGGAATTTCACCCCTTTTTTGATCTTCACTTGCAGCGTCACGGAATCCAGCTGCGTGTAGCTTTCGGCCAGGTTGTTTTCCAGCTGCATGTCCGGCGTGCGGTCAAACAACCTGTCATAGAGATTGATGTTGATATTGTTGGAATACACATCATTGGAAGCCGCGGGATCCAGCGTTTTTGGATCGGCCTGCTGGGCAATGATCAGATCGGATGTGGCCTTCGGGTAGAGCAGGGTCGGTAGGGTAAGGGCAGCCAGCAAAAAAAGGCAAACAAGTCTTATCGTTTTTTTCATAAACCCCTCCTGTATCATAAAATTTTGTTTGAAAAATAAGACTGTCTGTATCATATTCTATTTTTCAGATTATTGCAAGAAGTTTTTCGACGAATTTGCGAACCGCATCTTTTTTCATGGATTCATTTTTGCAGAGCGCCCAACTGCTGCGCCAGAAGCGGCTTCCGTCTTTTTTGACCATGGGATGGAACTGCAGATCGTCCCGATTTTTCGCGTGGATTTCCGGAAGAACGGCCCATCCCATCCCCTGGGCCGCCAGATTGACCACGGTCTCAATGGAATTGACCGTCATAACCTCCCCCGCGAAGAGATCCTGAAAATGGTCCTTCCACCAGTCTTTGAGGAATTCTCCGGACTGGATCCGCGTTCCCGCGATTTCCTGCCGGATCCAGGGCGTCTTCCGGATATCGGCAAAATGGAATTTCTTCGCGGTGAGAAAGCCGTAGGTCTCCCGTCCGATCAAGAATTTCTTCTCATGCCAGTCCGTCTCTCCCCGGATCACCAAAAGATCGACCTTGTTTTTCTTGAAATTCTCCATGAGCTCGTAATAATGCGCCGTAATCATTTCAATCCGGATCCCCGGGTTTTCTTTTTTGAACAGAGACAAAATATCGGGCAGATAGTACTTGGCCCAGGTCGTCGTGATTCCGATGGAAAGCGTCCCCGTCTGCCGCTCTTTGCAGCAGTGTAAATCGAGGCGCAGTTTTTCATATTCCGCGAGCATTTTCCGGCAGTAGTCCACGAGGATCTCCCCCTCGGGGGTGAAGGAAACCCCGTTTGAATGCCGCTCCACAATATTCACGCCCAATTTCGTTTCAAGCTTGTTGAGGCGATAAGTCAATGAAGGCTGGGAAATAAATAATTTTTCAGCCGTTTTCGTCATGCTCAGTTCTTCACGCAACACCTTCAAAAGTTCCCAATCGCTGGTATCCATGACGGATATTCCTCCCTGTGATCAATAAAATCAATAGACCGATTCAAAAATTTGTATTTCCCAAGCGTCCGATTCTGTCGTATAATGATTATAGGATTTTGGTATAAGAGGACTGAAAATTCGGATCATCGGGGCCGGATTTGTCTGTATCTTATATTTTAGCAGGAAACCCCGACGCCTGTCAACGGTTTCTTGCCTGTAGCCGCGATCTCCGCGGCGTTTTGCGGAAATTCACCATCATTCAAGGAGGACATCTTTTATGAAAAAACTGAAAAGCATCCTGGTATTACTGCTTGTGGCGTGCGCGTTTCTCACCGGCGGCGTGCTGAACGCCAAGGGCAGGACGGATTTCAAGATGGGCATGAGCGCGGAGCCCACCTCGATGGATCCCGCCAAGTCCAAAGACCTGATCACCTGGATTTTTATCCTGCAAACCTATGATACCCTGATCAAATACGACCAGGAAAAAAGGGTATTCATCCCCGCGCTGGCCAGTTCCTGGAAAGTCAGCGACGATTCCAAAGAAGTCCTGTTTACGCTGCGGGATGACATCAAATTCCAGAACGGCGACAAAATGACGGCCGATGACGTGCTGTTCTCCCTGAATCGCGCGCTCAAGTCGACCTTCACGGACCAAATCGACGGTTCCATTGATCATTTCGAAAAAGTCGGCGACAATCAGATCAAACTCGTACAAAAATACGGTTATGCCCCGATCCTCGAGGTCATGATCACGCCCTGCTGGGGGATTGTCAACAAAAAATATGTGGAAGAGCACGAAGCCAAAGGCGAAGACATCGGTCGTATCGAATCTTGCGGCACCGGCGCCTATATCCTCAAAGAATGGCGGAGCGGCGACAAGTTGGTCTTCAAGGCCTTTGACGGCTACTATGACGGCGCGCCTGCCATAAAAGACGTTGTCTGCACGCTGATCGCCGACCAGACTTCCGGCGCTTTGGCCCTCGAACAAGGCGCCCTCGATTACTACTACGGCGCCCAGAATCGGGACATCGCCCATTTGAGAGAAGTTCCGACGCTGAAAGTCTATGAGAGCCATGACGGACCCGGCATCTATGACATCACCTTCAACGTGAAAAACGGCGTATTTGCCGATAAAAAACTGCGGCAAGCCGTCGCTTACGCCATCGACCGGGATGAGATCCTTTTGGGCGGCCAGGAAGGGGACGGCGTCGTAACCAACACAATTTGCGCTTCCGGCGCTTTCGGCTACATGCCCGATTACAAATGGTATGAGCAGGACAAGGAAAAAGCCAAAGCCCTCGTGAAGGAAGCGGGCTATCCTAACGGCGTTGACGTCGTATTCACCCAGGATTCCAGCCGGACCTATATGCTTTCGGCCGAAATCATGCAGGCCCAGCTCAAGGAAGTGGGCATAAACGTCACCTTTGACAAGCTGGAACGGGCCACATGGCTCGATATCGTGGCTTCAAAGATGAACTACGTCGCTTCTCTCCGGATGACGAACCACGTCGTTATGGACGCGGATTACATCCTCACGAGACGGCTCACGACGGGCATGATCGGCGGAGGCAACAACTACGCCGGATACTCCAACCCCGTCTTTGACGAACTCGTTGTAAAAGCGCGGACGGAACCCGACACGGCCAAACGTCTCGAGCTCTACAAACAATGCTATGACATTATCAAAGAAGACGTTCCCTTTATCCCGCTCTACACCACAAACAACCAGCAGGTGGTCAACGCGAAGATCGGCGGATGGACGCCACATTCCCTTTACAGAACCCCCTGGTCCAAGCTCTACTACAAGGATTGATCGCAATCCGCGGGAAAACTCTCTACGAAAGAAAAACTTCAGGCGGCAGGGGTATTTCGCTATCCCTGCCCTTTTGTGAAAGGAGTCAGATATGGGTAAATATGTATTCAGACGTTTGCTGCTCATGATTCCGGTGCTTTTGGGCGTCTCTTTCATCATTTTCACGATCATGAACATGACGCCCGGCGATCCGGTCATGCTGATCCTGGGCGAGGGAGCGCCCGCCGAGGCTCTGGCGGCAAAGCGGGAGGAAATGGGCCTCAACGCGCCATTTTTTCTCAGATATCTCCGATATCTCGCCGACGCTTTCCGGGGAAATTTCGGCCAGTCCTATCGGACGGGCATCCCGGTCTTTTCCGAGATCCAGACCCGGATCGGCTATACGGTCCTGCTTTCGGTCGTCAGCATCACGCTGGCGGTCCTGATCGGCCTCCCCATCGGGATCCTCTCGGCCGTCCGGCAATATTCCATTACGGACCAGCTCTCCATCGGCATATCGCTGATTGTGACGTCCATGCCGGGCTTTTTTACGGCCATGCTGTTGATTTTGCTGTTTTCGTTGAAATTGGGGTGGTTGCCGCCTATGGGCGTCAACACCTGGGTGAATTTCATCATGCCCAGCATCGCCCTCTCCTCGGCGACGACGGCGTCCCTGATCCGGATGACGCGCTCGACCATGCTGGAAGTCATCCGTCAGGACTATATCCGGACCGCCCGGGCCAAGGGCGCGTCGGAGCGGGCCGTCATTTTCCATCACGCGCTGAGGAACGCGCTTCTGCCGGTGGTGACCGTGATCGGCGTCAATTTCGGGCAGGCCCTGGGCGGATCCATCGCCATCGAGCAGGTCTTCGCGATCCCCGGAATCGGGCAGCTGATGATCAACTCCATTCGCCAGAAAGATACGCCGATGGTTATGGCGGCGGTAATCTTTTCGGCTTTTATCGCGAGCTCGGTCAATCTGCTGGTCGATCTGCTGTATTCCTTTATCGACCCGCGTCTCTCGAGTCAGTACGCCTCGAAAAAACGCAAGGGCAGGGGGTGAAGCGATGAGTGAAGCCACGGCTGTGTTGAAACCCAAGAAGAAATACCGGAAAAAGAGCCAGATCGCGGTCATCTGGACGCGCTTCAAACGAAACAAGCTGGCCCTCGCGGGTATGGTGATCTTTCTCATTATGCTGATCGCGGTTTTGGGCGCGGACCTTTACCTCAACTACGACGTTGACGCGATTTCGATTCACATCAAAAACCGCTTCGCGCCGCCTTCCGCAGCCAACTGGTTCGGAACGGACCACAACGGCCGGGATGAATTCGCCCGGGTCATTTACGGCGGCAGAATTTCCATGTTTGTCGGCATCGCCACCGTTTTCGTCTCGCTGACCTTCGGCGCCGTCATCGGCTCCGCGGCGGCCTACTACGGCGGTAAAGTCGACGATATCCTCATGCGGATCATGGACGTGCTCCTGGCGATCCCCAGTATGCTCTTGGCCATTACGCTGATCTCGGCCTTCGGATCGAGCCTCTTCAACCTGATCCTCTCCATGGGGATCTCCCAGATCCCGCGGATGAGCCGCATTGTGCGCTCGGCCATCCTGGGCGTAAAAGAACAGGAATTTGTGGAAGCGGCCCGGGCCTTCGGCACCAGCGACCGGAGAATCATTTTCCGGCATATCCTCCCCAACGCCATGGGGCCCATCCTCGTCCAGGTCACCCAGACCATCGCCCGGAGCGTGATTACCATCGCGTCTTTGAGCTTTATCGGCCTCGGGATTTCGGAGCCCACGCCCGAATGGGGCAGCATGCTCTCCGAGTCCAAATCCCTGATGCGCTATCATCCGCATCTGGCCATATTTCCCGGGATCTCCATCGTGCTTTCCGTACTTTCGCTGACCCTCGTCGGTGACGGATTGCGCGACGCCATGGATCCGAGACTAAGGAATTAGGGGGAGGGAAACTATGGAAAAATTACTGGAAATCAAAAATTTGCATGTGATGTATAAAACCGACGAAGACAATATTTACGCGCTGAACGGCGTGTCCCTCGATATCTGGAAAGGCGAGAGCCTGGGCCTCGTCGGGGAAACCGGCGCGGGGAAAAGCACGATCGCCCTTTCGACCATGCGGCTCCTGCCGGAAAAAGTCGGCTTCGTCACAGAGGGGGAAATCCTCTTTGACGGCGTCGATCTGCTCAAAGGACGGACGGAAGCGGATATGCGCGCCATGCGGGGAAATGATATGTCCATGATCTTTTCCGATCCCATGAGCGCCCTCAATCCCATCCACACCATGGGCGACCAGATCGGGGAAGTGGTCAGGCTCCATTTCCCGGACCTCAAAGGGGAGGAAATCGAGAAAAAAGTCGATGAGATGATGGAAATGGTCGGCATCCCCGCGGAGCGGAAAATCGAATATCCTCATCAATTTTCAGGCGGCATGAAACAAAGGATCGTGATCGCCATCGCTCTGGCCTGTCGACCCCGGCTGCTTTTGGCCGATGAACCGACGACGGCCCTCGACGTGACGATCCAGGCCCAGGTCCTCAAAATGATGAACGACCTCAAAGAGCAGCTGGGGACGTCCATGTTGCTCATTACCCATGATCTGGGCGTTGTGGCCCAGGTCTGCACCCGGGTCGCCATCCTCTACGCCGGGGAAATCGTCGAAAGCGGACCTGTGGAAGATATCTTCGACACGGATTTCCGGCATCCCTATACCAACGGCCTTTTCGGCTCCATCCCGGATCTCGTGCAAAAGACCGCGCGGCTCAGTCCCATTGACGGCCTGATGCCTGATCCCTCGAGCCTGCCTGTGGGATGCGCCTTCGCCGAGCGCTGTCCGCACCGGACGGAAATCTGCGAGACTGTGAAACCCAAGGAGCTCTTTTTCGGCGATCACATGATCCGCTGCCATCTTTACGCGAAGCAAAAAAGCAAAGGAGGCGCGAAAAATGACTAATCCTGCGCCGCTTATCGAAACGAGAGAACTGAAAAAATATTTTGCCACCAAGCGCGGCCTGCTTCACGCCGTTGACGGCGTCAACATCAAGATCTTCAAGGGAAAAACGCTGGGCGTCGTGGGCGAAAGCGGCTGCGGGAAATCCACGCTGGGGAGAACCGTCCTGCGGCTTTTGGAGCCGACCGGCGGAGACGTCCTCTACAACGGCGAAAGCATCCTGCAATTGGGCCGGGATCGGATGAACGAGATGCGGAAAAAAATGCAGATCATATTCCAAGATCCCTTTACGTCCCTCAATCCCCGGATGACCGTCAGCGAAATCATCGCCGAGCCCATGAAAGTGTGCCATACGGTAAAAACCAAAGCGGAGCGGGAGGAGGTCATCGACCGGCTCATGGAGACCGTAGGCCTCGCCGAGCGCTTTGTGAATACCTATCCCCACGAACTTGACGGCGGCAGACGCCAGCGGATCGGTATCGCCCGGGCCTTGGCGGTAAATCCGGAGTTTATTGTCTGCGACGAGCCCGTATCGGCCCTTGACGTCTCGATCCAGGCCCAGATCCTCAATCTGATGATGGATCTTCAAGAGAAAATGGGCCTGACCTATATGTTTATCACTCATGACCTCTCGGTCATCAAGCACATCAGCAACCACATCGCGGTCATGTATCTCGGCCAGTGCGTGGAATTCGCCGAAACGGACGAGCTCTTTGCAAATCCCGTCCATCCCTACACCAGGGCGCTTCTGAATTCCATTCCCATCGCGAGCCTGAAGCACAGAAAGCCGCTTCATATCATCGAAGGCGAGGTGACAAGCCCCATCAACCCCAAACCGGGTTGCCGTTTCGCCGACAGATGCCCCTTTGCCGAAAACGCCTGCAAAGAAGGGAACGCGCCGCTGAAGGAACTGAAGCCGGGTCATTTTACCGCCTGTCTCAGGGCGGGGAACATCTAAAACAGAAAAAAGGAGTGATTATGTATCCCGTTATCGAAATCACAGCCTCCGCGCCCTACGAACGGGGCGTGGAATACGGAAAAAAAGCGAAAAAATGGATCGATCTGGCCGTAGCGCACTATTATCAGCGCTTCCAAAACGAAGGCTATACAGTCACGGACCTCGAGCGCTACGCGCTGGATTTTGTCGCCTGCCTGACGGGGGAGACGCCGATCCAGATGGAAGAGACAAAGGGGATCGCCGCGGGATCCGGCCGGACACTGGCCGAGATCATGGTCGTCAACTGCCGCTACGAGATTTCCAAATTTCCCAAGACGCCGGAATGCACCACGGCGGCTATACTGCCGGAGTCGACGGCGAAAAAAAATACATTTTTGGTAAAAAATTGGGACTACAGCACGCACATTCTGCCCCATGTGGTGCTTCTGCACTTCAACACGCCCGAGTTCAAGGCCTGGGGGATCACCGAAGCGGGGCAGCTCGTCAGAGACGGCTTCAACCAATACAAAGTGGGCTTTGTCAATAACAACCTGCAATCGGTGACAGACAATCCCGGAATCGGCGTTCCGGCTACTTTTTTGCGCCGCCGGCTCCTGGAGGCAAAGTCCTTTGACGAAGCGTGCGATCTGATCGAAAAAGCCAAACGGACCGTCTCCTGCAATATGCTTGTGGCCGACGGTTACGGTCACGCCAGAGACTATGAGACTTATCCGGGCGGCGTCGACGCCATCGAGGAAACCGACGGCCTTTTGACCCACGCCAATCACTTCGTCGTGGATCCCCGAAAGGACGCCCTGACGGACAGACCCAAGAATCGCGACGCCCGTCTCCGGGAGATTCTTCTGATGAAAAAGGGAGCGATCACCTCGGAATACGTCATGACCTGCATGCGCGACCACAAGTACCACCCGCTCTCAATCTGCGCCCATCCCGACCCCGGCGGCATCGCCTATGTACGGGACCGGATTACGGTCTCCTCGGCGATCATGAATCTTACAGACTGTGAAATGTGGTTTTGCGCGGGTCCCCCCTGTCAGGGCGACTATGCGCGTTACGCCTTATAGGAGTGTTTGCGATGAGAAAGATTCCCTTTACCTACATCAGAGGCGGCACAAGCCGGGCCGTGTTTTTCGAAAAAAAGAATCTTCCCGACGACAAAAACGAATGGAACGCCATATTCAAGGCCGTCCTGGGTCTCCCTCCCGGGACGGGCGGCCCCAAAAGCGCGCTTCCGAAACAGCTTCCCACCAGTAAAATCGCGGTCATTTCCCCCTCCGGACGGCCGGGATATGACGTGGAGTATCACTTTTTCCAGATGAATGACCTCACCGGCATTGCCGACGACAGGGGAACCTGCGGAAATATGTCCTCGGCCGTGGGGCCCTTTGCCGCCGATCACGGTCTCGCGGCCGTAAAGGAAGGAGAAAATACACTTCGAGTTTACAATGTAAATACAAAAAAATGCTTTCTGACAACATTTTTTGTAAAAGACGGCCGCGCGGAAGCGACGGGAAACGTCCTTCTGCCCGGTCTCGCCGAAAGCGGCTCCCCCGTGACGCTGGATTTTATCTCGCCGGGCGGAGGATATTCGGGAAAATTATTCCCCACGGGGCATAAACTGGACCGGATCGATTGCGGGGTCTTCGGGGAAAAGGAGGCGACCGTCATCGACTGCGTCAATCCCATCGCCGTCGTGCGGGCGGCCGATGTGGGCATGACGGGACTGGAGCTCAGAAATGAAGAGATCACAAAAGACGCCATGACCCTGCTGCAAATGATCCGCGGGAAGACCGCCGCCCTCCTGGGACTCGTGAAAAACTGGGAGGAAGCCGCGGTCAGCTCGACCTACATCCCCCACCTGGCCGTAGTCGCCAAGTCCTCGACGTACCGGACCTCGACGGGGGAAGAAGTCGTCGAAGCCGGCGTGGATTTTTGCGCGCGGGCGATTTTTACCGGCCTTCATCCGACCTTTCCCGCCGGAGGCGCCGTGGCCGCCGCGGCTGCCGCCTGCATCCCGGGGACCGTTCTCGACGCCGTTACGGAGAAAGAAAAACCCTCGGGTCCTGTCCGGAAAATCGTGATCGGCCATCCCGCCGGCTGTATTTCCGTGCCTCTTGAGATCAGCGGCGAAAACGTAAAAATGGGGACGCTGATCCGGACGGCCAGACATCTGTTCGAAGGGGAGCTGTATTTCGAGCGGGAATAGAGAGAAACGCCAAAAGAGACAAAAGAAAAAGCGCGCCGCTTTCCTTGACGCGCTTTTATTTTCCGTTCAATTGATCTGAGCCACGGCTACGATCGTAGCGGTGGCGGGAGTAAGATCGCCTGTCTCGACCAGTTCCTGATATTTGGCGATCACGGTTTCCGTGATGTCCTTTCGCAATTCGGGCGTGATCGGATGCGCAATGTCCTTGTATTCCCCGTCCGGCATCTTTCTGGAGGGCATAGCGACAAACATGCCTTTCTGGCCGTCAATAATTTTCAGCCCGTGGATCACAAAACATTCCTCGAATGTGACATCCGCGTAGGCTTTCAACTTCAGCTCATTTTCGTTCTTGACTGCTCTCAGTCTAACGTCTGTAATTCTCATCACACGCACACCTTCCCTTATTTCATAGTATTAAAGATCCTTTATAAGAAATTGCAAAGAAAGACTTCACAATTAATTAACTTGTACTTGAGTTCTGCGATCTTTCCCTCCGTGGTATCCTCCGGGACAAAGGCATAGTACGCGCTTCCGCTTCCTGACATGAAAAACCTGTAAGTCTCTGTTTTTTCCAATTCCCGCTTAAACGCGGCCAGCTTTTCGTTTGTGGTCAGTAAACCCTGTTCCAGTTGATTTTGAACGGCCCCGTCGACGAGATCCGGCCGGTTTTCGGCGAGACCCCGGAGGATTGCCGGGATATCCGCCGCTTTTTTTTCCTTAAGGGTTCCGCTCAAGCGATAGGCTTCGCTTGTCGAGACCCCGAAGGGCGGCTTGACGATGAGAATTTTGCGTCTGAGCCTGTTGACGACTGGGGTCAGGACCTCGCCGATCCCTCCGACCCTTGCCGTTTTGTTCAGCAGGAAAAAGGGGATGTCCGCGCCTGTCTTCAATCCGATTGCCGCCAGCTCATCCGGCGAAAAATGATCATTGTGGTATTTGTTCAGGACTTTCAAGAAAAAGGCGCCGTCGGCGCTTCCCCCGCCCAATCCCGCCTCATGGGGGATGATTTTTTCGAGGAAGACGGCCGTCTCTCTGCGTTCCAGTCCGCTCTCCGTATAGAAAGACTCGTAGACCTTGTATAAGATGTTTCTGTGATCCGTAGGAATGTCATCTTTGTTCGTATTGATTTTCAGTGTACCGGATTTGTCAGAAATGTTTATTTCCAGTTTATCTTGTATGCCAATCGGAGCCATAACCATGTCCAGTTGGTGGTAACCTGTCGGAAGTCGTCCGATTACATTTAAGCCGATGTTGATCTTCGCGTTGGGCTGTACAAATTCTTTTAACAAAAAACACACATCTCCGGTCTTCTTGTCGGCAAGATAATTTTCTATATTTTACCACTAAATGAAGAATTTTCCAAACGTTTTTTTGAATTTTCCCGAATTTTTTTTACCTTTTGTAACCGTCGGGATGTTTGCTGTGCCAGGTCCAAGCGGTCTCGATTATGCTCTCAAGCCGCTGAAATTGCGGTTTCCAGCCCAATTTCTCCAGGGCTTTTTCCGAACCGGCGACGAGTTTTGCCGGATCTCCGGGCCGTTTTGGAGAATGTTCCGCGGGGATCGGATGTGCGGTGACTTTCCGCGCAATTTGTATGACCTCTTTTACAGAAAAGCCCTCCCCGTTGCCAAGGTTGTAGATATCGCTTTCCGTGTTGCTTTGCAGTTGTTTCATGGCCAGGATGTGGGCGTCCGCAAGATCCATGACATGGATGTAATCGCGGATACATGTGCCGTCCGGCGTCGGGTAGTCGTCTCCATAAATACTTATTTTGTCTCTTTTCCCAAGAGCAACTTGCAGAATGATGGGAATGAGATGGGTTTCCGGACAATGATCCTCGCCGATTTCTCCCGAAGGATGCGCCCCTGCGACATTAAAATACCGCAATACTTTATATTTTATGCCATAGGCAAAGTCACACCATTTCAACATTTTTTCGACAGATAATTTACTTTCTCCGTAGGGATTTGTTGGACAGGTCCTGTCCGTTTCAAGGATCGGGATGTGATCCGGTTCTCCGTAGGTGGCGGCCGTTGAAGAAAACACGATTTTTTTGACGCCGTGGGCCCTCATATGCTTCAGGAGACAAAGGGTCCCGAAAAAGTTGTTCTCGAAATATTTCAAGGGTTCCGTGACGCTCTCGCCGACGAGGGAAAAGGCCGCGAAGTCGATGACCCCTTCGATTTCACCGGCCGAAAAGAGCTTCTCCATGAAAGCCCCGTCCCGCAGGTCTCCCACAAAGAGCTTCGCCGCCCGATGGACCGCCTCGGCGTGGCCCGTGACCAGAGAGTCCGCCACGATCACTTCCGCCCCCGCATCCACAAGGGCCCGAACGACGTGACTGCCTATGTAGCCCGCGCCGCCGCATACCAATATTGCCATTTTTCCTCCTCTTTATGCCATGCTTGATCAGATTTGATTCACATTCCGGATAAATTTTAAAAAACCTTCCCGCCCCGCCGGCGTCCGCTTGTATACTCCGGCAAATTCGAGAACCCGGAGAATGGTCCCGCCGACCTCTTCCCGCAGGATTTCCCGGATATTACCGGGCGCGAGATCCCGTCGCCTTCCGACAATGTCCCTTGCCCAGTCCGCGTGTTTGGCGACGAGGGGATCCGCTTCGATTTTCGCGGGCCCGTCCTTTTCCGTGAGATAATTCCCCACGAGGGCGAGCTCGTCCTTCAGGCGTCCCGGCAGGACCGCCAGCCCCATGACCTCAATGAGCCCGATATTTTCTTTCTTGATGTTGTGGACTTCCGCGTGGGGGTGGAAAATCCCCAGCGGGAATTCCGCCGTGGTCCGGTTGTTCCGGAGGACAAGGTCCAGCTCGTACTCTTTTCCCCTCCGCCGGGCAATGGGCGTAATCGTATTGTGGGGCGTATCGTCCGTACGGGCAAGAATGTCGCAGTCGGGATCGCTCCAGGCCCGCCAAGCGCCGAGGATCTTATCCGCCAGTTCCGCCAGCCTGCCGGGATTTTCTCCCCTGAGACGGATCACGGACATGGGCCATTTGACAATCCCCCCGCCGATATCTTCGTAGCCTTGAAACGCCAGCGGGGTCTCCACGGGAGCCTTTGCCATGGGGAATTCATGGTTTCCGCCCTGATAGTGGTCGTGGGTCAGAATGGAGCCGCCCACAATGGGCAGATCGGCGTTGGAGCCCAGAAAATAGTGGGGAATCTCCCCCACAAAGCGCAGAATTCGCTCGAAGGCCCTGCGGTCGATGACCATGGGCCGATGTTCCCCGGAAAAGACAATGGCGTGCTCGTTATAATAAATGTACGGGGAATATTGCAGATACCATTTTTCCGCGGGATCAGGGTCTATCGAAAGGGGAATCGCCCGGTGATTCTGCCGCGCCGGATGGTTGATCCTGCCGCCGTAGCCCACATTTTCGTAGCAGAGCAGGCATTTGGGGTAGGATTTGGCCGCGGCGGTCTTTTCCCGGGCGATATCCCGGGGATCCTTTTCGGGTTTCGAAAGGTTGATCGTGATCTCAAGGTCGCCGTATTCCGTCGGCGCCAGCCAGTAAAGATTTTTTTCGATCCGCTCGACCCGGATGTAGTTCGTCGCGCGGGAAAAGGCGTAAAACCATTCGGTCGCGGCGGCTATTCCCGATTTTGCCCGGATGTCCTGAAACGCGGACGTCACCGTCGAGGGAAAAGGCGTCAGAATCCCCATAATTTCCGTATCGAATATGTCCCGGATCGTGGGGGTATCCTCGATCAGCCCTTTTTCCGCCGCGTAATCGCAAAGTCTGTCAAGCGTCTCCTGAGCCCGGTCGGGGGTGTCGACCGCTTCCTCTTGCGGATCTATCCATTCCTCGAGCCGAAACAGCGAAAGCAGGCGATTTCTGACGTAAATTGCATCGGGCGCGGCGATCAGGCCGTTTTTTTCCGCGTAACGGCACAGGCGGTCCAGTTCTTCATAGATCTTCATGGTAATCACCGATTTTTTTCGCCCCGTCGCCGATGGAAGCGACGTAAAATTCCGGTCTCAGCGGGGTCTTTTCCCGGTAGGTCTCCCCCACGGTCCGGATAAATTCCTGCGCCGCCGCGTGTTTCACAAGGTTTACGGTACAGCCGCCGAAGCCGCCGCCGGTCATCCGCGCGCCGATTGTCCCCGGACAGTTCCAGGCCGCTTCCGTCATGACGTCGAGTTCGGGACAGGAGACTTCGTAATCGTCCCTGAGCGACACATGGGATTCGTTCATCAATTTTCCGAAACCCCCCAGATCCCCCTTTTGCAAAAGATCCACGGCGGTCACGGTCCGGAGGTTTTCATAGACCGCGTGGCGGGCCCGTTTCAACTTTTCCGGATCTTTGATGTACCCTTTGACGTCTTCGAATTGTTCTGCCGAAAGTTCCCCGAGATACGAGATTTTGACGCCTTTCTTGTTGAGCAGTTTCACGGCCTCCTCGCAGGACTTTCTGCGCTCGTTGTATTTGGAATCAACGAGCCCGCGCTTTTTATTGGTGTTGCCGATAATGATGTCCACGTCTTTCAAGTCAAGAGGCGCGTAAGTATAATCAAGGGTGTTGCAGTCCAGGAGAATGGCGCTTTTGGCCTTCCCCATGCCGATGGCGAACTGGTCGAGGATGCCGCACTGCATGCCCACATAGGTATTTTCCGCCATTTGAGCCATTTTGACCATTTCAATCATCGGGAGTTCAAATCCGCCCAGATCGTTTAAAATAACGGCCGTCAAAAGCTCCACCGAGGCCGAGGACGAAAGCCCCGCGCCGTTTGGAATCGTGCCGTACATCAGCATGTCAAAGCCCTTGTCCAGCCGGTACCCGCGATCGGAGAAAATTTTGGCCACGCCCTTTTCGTAGGCCGACCATCCTTCCCCTTCCTGCTTTTCAAGCTGATCGACCCGGAATTCTTTCAGCGGAGAATTTTTGATGTTCAGTGAAAACAGCCTGCATTTTTTGTCCCGGCGTCTCCTGACGACGCCGTAAGTGCCGAAATCCAGCGAACAAGGGAAGGCGTGCCCTCCGTTGTAGTCCGTATGTTCCCCGATCAGGTTGACCCGCCCCGGGGCAAAGTATACGCCGAATTGCCCTTCATGGCCGAAAAAATTCTGAAATTCGGATAATAATTTTTGGATCATAGACACACCCCTTTTCATTTTTGATCACAAAGGATTACAGACATTATAATACAATTCGCCGCTCAGAACAACAGAAATTTTATATATATTATTGAAGTCAAAATATGATATAATATATTCAGAAAAATCAAACCAGGGGGGCAATGATGAAAGAGAAGAGAATTCGACGCTGCATACTGTTGGTCCTGACCCTTTGCGCTCTGCTTGCCGCCGGTTGCTTCCGGAAAGTGTTTCATCTGGAGGAACGGGAAACGGACGGAGCCCTCTTGATGTATCATGTGGAAAAAAACGTCCCCTATACGGGCGTCATGAGGCGAACGGCAAAAACGCCCGGAGGGAAGCGTTATACGGCCCTGAAGGCCGAGTACAAAGACGGACGCCTGCACGGTAGTTACATCCGCTACTACGACAACGGCAAAAAGGAACTGGAAATGGAATATCTCTCCGGGAAGCGCGGAGGGCCCTGGAAAGTCTATGACTACGGCGGGACGCTCCGGGGGACGGGCGTTTTCAAAAATGACCTCCCCGAGGGGGAATTTACGCTCTATTACCGGAAAAAAGAACCGCTTTTGCGCGGAAAATTTCAGGAAGGAAAGCGACACAATCTCTGGGAATGGTTCTACCCGGGCAATGTGGCGAGCCACCGGGAGCTCTTCAACAACGGGGTCCCGATTTCCGAAAGCGCGTCTTTCTATGAAAACGGAAAAGACAAGGAAAAAGGCGCTTACGCCGCGGGCCTCCGGGATGGCCTGTGGACGCGATATTACGACAACGGCAATGTTCTCGCCGAAGGGACGTACAAGGCGGGGCTGAAGAACGACGAGTGGACGTACCATTTTCCCGACGGCGAGCCCAAAGCCT
Source organism: Fusobacteriaceae bacterium (assembly GCA_031272775.1). Taxonomy (NCBI): domain Bacteria; kingdom Fusobacteriati; phylum Fusobacteriota; class Fusobacteriia; order Fusobacteriales; family Fusobacteriaceae; species Fusobacteriaceae bacterium. The sequence continues at coordinate 23,259 of JAISTB010000012.1, forward strand.
CGGAGCATTACCGCGAGGGGAAGCTGGACGGCGCGGTCCGGGGCTATTGTGAAAACGGCAATACCATGGTTGAGGGCACATATACCGAAGACCTGAAAATCGGCCCCTGGAGCTATTATCATGAAAACGGAACCCTGAAGACCGCCGAAAATTATAACGACAAGGGTCGGCTCGACGGTCCGGTCAAAATGTTCCGGGAAGCGGACAGACTTCCTTCCTTTGAGGGAAATTACGCCGACGGAAAAGCCGAAGGGACCTTCAAATGGTACGGCGACAACGAAGTCCTCGTCCGGGAGGCCAATTACAAAGGGGGTATCCTCGACGGCCCGCAAAAACAATATTATCCCGACGGCATCGCCGCCGAGGAGGGCGCTTATGTCCTCGGGCGCAAAGAAGGCAAATGGACGAAGTGGTACGGCGACGGAAAGAAGGAAGCCGAAGAGAACTTCAAAGACGGGAAACCAGACGGCTTGCAGCAGTATTTTGGGGAAAACGGCGTTCGGATCCGGGAGGCGAACTTTGCGGCGGGCCTTCCCGAAGGGACCCAACGTCTGTATTATGAAAACGGAAATCCGAAGGAAGAAAAGCAATACAAAGCCGGAAAGCTGACGGGGCCGTCATTTTCCTGGTATGAGAACGGAAAAACAAAAGAAGAGGGCGCCTGGCTTGAGGACAAAAAGACCGGCGTTTTCAAATATTATTCTCCCGACGGCAGTCTCATGAGGGAAGAGCCCATGGGGAAAAGCGGCGAGCCCGACGGCCTTGTCCGGGAATATTACGCGGACGGCGGGGAAAAAAGCGCCGTTCCTTACGTCAACGGCAGGAAAATAGGTCCCTTTACGGAGCGCTATGAAGACGGGACCCTCCGGCGGGAAGGGGCTTATGACGGAGAATCACGGCCCGACGGGACCTGGAAGGAATACGATGAAACCGGCGCCTTGAAACTGGAGATCAACTATGTCGGCGGCGCCAAAGAGGGGATCTGGACAGGCCGGTATCCCCAAGAAGGCGTTACCGTCACCGGCGAATTCAAGGCCGACAAGCTCCTCTCGGGCTGGAAATTTACTGACAAAGACGGAAAAGAAATCAAAGTCACCCAAAATGACCGGAAGATCATCCCCCTGGAGGGCTATCAACCGGACCGGGGAGCGGATCCCGTCCCGCCGGAAGAAGAGAAAACAAGCGCCCAACCGGAACTCGCTATCCCCGACGGGCCCTTTGCGGAACATTATCCCGGCGGCGTCATCATGGAAATCGGGCAGTACAAGGGCGGAAAGAAAGACGGCGCCTGGAAATACTACACCCACACGGGAGATTTGCAAATCCTCGCCTGGTACAAGGACGGAAAGCGGAACGGAACCTGGGTCTTTTTCTCGGAGGACGGTCTCTGGGAAAAGGAACTGACCTACCGGGACGACGTACAGGTCCTTGAACGAAAGTCGCTCTTTCCCTGGTCGGCGTCCGAATTTCCCCTGAGTCCGGCGGGAACGGCGGAAGCGTCCGCGGAAATTCCGGATACGGAAGAAACGGAGGAAAACCTGTAATGAAAAACGGAAAAACCCTGTTTTGGCTGGCCATAGTCCTGCTCTTGTTTACAAGCCCCTTTTTCAGGCGCTTTATCCTCGGCTCTTTTATGTTTATGCTGATTTTTCTGGCCTTTATCGTAATGCTGATCCTTTTCGGCGTCAAAAATAAGAATTGGACCATCTTTCGCTATCCGAATAATACAAAAACAGAACGAAATACCCAAAATCAGAACACAGAGAGGAGCCGTCCCTTCGATCCCCATGAAGATATCCCCGACATCGAGATCGTGGACAGTCCCGGGGAAAAAGAGACCCCGCGGCGGAAAGCCGCCGAACCTGAAGATATCGAGGAGTTGCCGCGATGATCCGCAAACTGATCGTAGCGCCGGAATTTGACCGCTTCAAGATCGACCGCTATTTGAAGCGGGTCATGGGCTATTCGGGACGGGGATTGCGGCGCCTGGACATCTATGTCAACGGGAAAAAGCTCAAAAACCTCGAAAAAGAGGTCCGCAAGCTGAACCGGGTCATCGTCGTCGAACGGGAAAAGGAGACCGGCATTGCGCCTATCGACATTCCTCTGCGGGTCGTCTACGAAGACAAAAATATGCTGCTCATCGATAAAGATCCCGGCATTGTCGTCCACCCGACGGAAAAAAAGGTCGACGTGACGCTGGCCAACGGGCTCGTCAGCTATTTTCTCAAAACAAGCGGAAAGATCCTTGTACCGCGCTTTTTCAATCGTCTCGACATGAATACCTCGGGGCTGATTATCGCGGTCAAAAACGCCTATACACAAAATTTCCTGCAAAAACGGGGCGAGGTCAAAAAGACTTATCAGGCCCTCGTCAAAGGGATTCTCTCCGAAGACGCGTTTCTCGTGGACATCCCCATCGGAAGGCGCGGCGAGGAATTGAGACGGACGCGGCTTTCCCCCGAAGAAGGCGGGCAGGAGGCGCGCACTCAGGTTACGGTCCTCAAGCGCCTTGAAACCGAGGATCTGACGTTGATCCGGGCGGAACTGCTCACGGGGCGGACCCATCAGATCCGGGCCCATCTGTCGCTTCTCGGCCACCCGCTTCTCGGCGATACGCTCTACGGCGGCGAAGACCCCCGGGTCAGCCGGCAGATGCTCCATTCCTGCAAATGCGAATGGACGGACCCCGAAAGCGGGGAAAGAAAAAAAACGGAAGTCGGGTTGCCGGCCGACATGCGCCGGTGGATCCCAGAGGAGGGTTGATGTATTATTGCTTTCGGGACAAGGACGTCCTTGAGATCAAAGCGGAGGAAATCGACGGAAAGGAGCTGGTGGCAGGCTGTATCGGGACCGGCGAATTGAAGGAGCGCTACCAAGCCTTCGGTTTTGCCGAGGCGACCTTTCTGCATTGCATGGCCGAGGCCGAAAACTTCGGGATCGGGCTCGAGCAGTACGACGGTTATACCTTCGGTTTTATCAGCATTCTCAATTTTTATGATATCGACGCGACCGAAAAGCGCATGGCCTTCTTCATCAAGGAAAATTTCTTCCTGCTCGTCAAATGCTTCGATACCACCGACGAGCTTGAAAGGATGTTTGAGGCGTCGGTCCAGCGCTTCAAACGGCTCCCGACGCTGGAAAAAATCATTTACGGCGTACTGGACAGCCTGATCGTCAACGGAACCCGTATCCTGGACGCCCAGGAATCGAAGATCATCCAGCTCGAGGATGATTTGATCCTCAAAAAAGAATACAAAAACCTCAACGAATATATCTTCATCATCAAAAAAGAGCTCGTTGTCCAGAACCATTTTTATGAGCAGTTGATTTATATCGGGGAAGAACTCGAGGACAATGAGAACAATATTTTCCAACTGGAACATCTGCGCTTTTTCAAAATCTTTTCCAACAAGGCCCTGAGGCTCTCCAAGTACAACGAAGTGCTCTCGGAAAATCTTGTCCATTTGCGGGAAGCTTATGAAGCCTATCTCGAGTATTCGCTGAACAATACGATGAAATTTTTCGGCGTCGTGACGATTATTTGCCTCCCCCTCTCGTTGATCGCCACCTGGTACGGCATGAATTTCACCAACATGCCCGAACTGAGCTGGCGGTACAGCTACTATGTGATCACGGGAATCAGCGTCCTGCTGATGATTTTTCTGATTTGGCTTCTGAAAAAGAAAAAAATGTTTTAAAAGACCCGCTTCTGTGCTATAATTTCTATTGCGGGAACACGATAAAATGAATTTCAAGGGAGATGATACCATGGATTCCAACAGTTTGGTCAAAGGCAAAATCGGGCTCATCACGGGAGCGACGTCGGGCATCGGCAAGGCCTGCGCCGCGGAGCTGGCAAAATTGGGCGTAAACCTCATCATCACAGGCCGCAGGGAACAGATCCTCAAGGATCTCTCGGCGGAAATCACAAAAACCTACGGGGTAAAAGTGCTGCCGGTCGCGCTGGACGTGCGAGATTCCAAGGCCGTGGCTGAAAAACTGGGCGGTCTCCCGGCGGAATGGAAGGACGTCGACATCCTCGTCAACAACGCGGGGCTGGCCTTAGGGACCGACAAGGTCTACCTCAACAGCGTCGAAGAAATCGATGCGATGGTCGATACCAACGTCAAGGGGCTGCTCTATGTGACAAAGGCCGTCGTGCCTCAGATGGCGGCGCGGAAGGCCAAAGGGGTCGTCGTCAACCTCGGGTCCGTGGCGGGCAACATCGCCTACGGCGGCGGCGCCATTTACTGCGGGACCAAGGCCGCTGTGCGCTTTATCAGCGACGGACTGCGGGTCGATCTCATGGATACGCCGATCCGGGTCACAAACATCGAGCCCGGCCTCGTGGAGACGGAGTTCAGCATTGTGCGCTTCAAGGGCGACAAGGAAAAAGCGAAGAAAGTCTACACGGGCATCGAGGCCCTGACGCCCGAAGATATCGCGACAGCCATCGCCTGGGTCGTCAATTTGCCTGAAAATATCCAGATCCCGGAAATCATCGTAACCCCCGCTCATCAGGCGGACAGCCTCAACAAGCATTATGAAACGGTATAAGGTATTCTTTAACGAATTGGAGGAAAAAGCAATATGGATTGGAAGGAACTGTACAAATCAAAACTGAAAACGGCTGAGGAAGCTGTGAAAGTAATCAAATCCGGCGACCGGGTCGTCCTGCATCACGCGGGGTCCGAACCCGCTTACCTCGTGGAGGCCATGGCCAAAAACGCCGCCTCCCTGGAAAATGTCGAAGTGGTACAATGGGTGGCCCTTACGCCCTCGAGCTATTCCAAGCCCGAGATGAAGGGGCATTTCCGCTTCAATTCCCCCTTCGTGGGCGGATCCAACCGCAGGACCATGACCGGAAAATACGGGGATTTCACCCCCTGCTTCTTCTATCAGGCGCCCAAACTCATGCGGGAAAAGTTTATCCCCGACGTGGCCTTGATCTCCCTCTCGACTCCGGACAAAAACGGCTTTTGCAGTTTTGGCGTCTCCTGCGATTACGCCCGGGCCATTGTGGACCACGGAAAAGTGGTAATCGCGCAAGTCAACAAATATCTGCCCAGAGTCATGGGGGACAATTTTATCCACATTTCGCAGCTCGATATGATCGTGGAGCATGACGAAGAAATTCCTCTGGTTCCCCAGGCCAAGATCGGCCCCGTGGAGGAAGCCATCGGGAAAAACTGCGCGAGCCTCATTAACGACGGCGACACGCTGCAATTGGGGATCGGCGCCATACCCGACGCCGTGCTCCTCTTCCTCAAAGACAAGAAGGACCTCGGCATCCATTCGGAAATGTTTTCCGACGGCGTCGTGGATCTGGTGGAATCGGGCGTCGTGACCTGCCAGCGGAAGAACTTTCACAAGGGAAAGCTCGTCGTGACGTTCCTTTTCGGGACCAGACGGCTCTATGATTTTGTCGATAACAACCCCATGGTGCAGATGATGCCCGTGGACTATGTCAACGACCCCCGGATCATCGGGCAAAACGACAACCTGATTTCCATCAACTCCGCCATGGAGGTGGATCTCTACGGTCAGGTCTGCGCCGAGGCCATGGGAAAGACCCAGTTCAGCGGCATCGGCGGGCAGCTGGATTTCGTCCGCGGAGCGTCCTTTTCCAAGGGCGGAAAATCCATTATCGCCTTCCCCTCGACTGCCAAAAACGATACGATCTCGAAGATCGTGCCCTGGCTAAGCGAGGGAACGCCGGTCACGACCACAAGAGTCGACGTCGACTACGTGGTGACGGAATACGGCGTCGCCAAACTCAAGTTCAATTCACTGCGGGAGCGGGCAAGACAGCTCATCGGTATCGCTCATCCCAATTTCCGGGATGCGCTCAAGGCGGAATACGAGGACAGATTCGCGGAAAAATTCTAGGGAGGACGCATGGCGGAGAACGAAAAAAACATGAGCGAAGAGCCGGTAGTCAAGGGAAATGAAGCCCTTTCCGAAGAGGCCAAACGACTCAAACGGGAAGAGAGCGGACGGATGCAGGACAGAGGCGGCTGTCTCTGGGCGCTGCTCGGCCTGCTTTTCCCCTATGTGGGCGTGATCCTCTGGTTCGTCTGGCGCAAGGGGAACCCGAGGACGGCCGAGGCCGTCGGGAAAGGCTCCCTGATCAGTATTCTGTTCTTCGCAATCTTCATCCTGATCTTTTTCGGAATCTTCTTCCTCAACACTTATCTGAAAACCGTGATGTAGAAAAAGGGCTGCCCGTGAGGGCGGCCCTTTTGATTGAAACGTTTATACGCGGGGAATTACTTGTGGGAAACGGTGGCCCGCCCCTTGATGACTTCCCTGCCGTCCTGATTCGTGCAGACGGTGCTCAGGATGACCCGCTTTTTTTCGGGAATAAGTTCAGTCACTTCCGCCTTTGCGGTGATCGTATCCCCGAAATAGACAGGGGCGGTAAAATCCAATTCCTGGGACAGGTAGACGGTCCCCTCGCCGGGGAGCTTCGTCCCCAACACGGCCGAAATGAGGCCGGCCGACAACATGCCGTGGGCAATCCGTCTTTTGAAAAATGTCGAGGAGGCATAGGATTCGTCCATGTGGGCGGGGTTGACGTCCAGGGATACGCCGGCGTACAGGATCACGTCGGTTTCCGTAATGGTTTTGGTAACACTGGCTTTCTGGCCGACATGCAATTCATTGAAATTCATATGATTCCTCCTTTGGGTGAATCGGTCTTGACTGGATAAAAGAAATATTGAGAGATTCCTTAATTTTCATTCTATACCAACACTATAGACCTTTTGTCAGAGGATGTCAAGTCTTTTTATGAATGAAATTCATCGATAACACCGAAATATGGCAAAAATAAAACACAAAATAGCATAAATTCGGCATTGAAAATTAGTTGTATGATAAATATTCATTGACTTTATCGAAAAAATGTATTATAATGGAGTAGGATTACTCTTAAATTTTACGGAAAAATATGCTATGATATAGCTGCGGTGTATCATGGACATTAATCGTATATGATTAACGATCGTTTGCCTGTTTTGGCGTTAGGAGGTGGAACAAATGAATCTGAGACAATTGGAATATTTTCTGGAAGTAGCGAGGCTCAAGAGTTTTACGAAGGCCTCGAAGAATTTATATGTCTGTCAGTCGGCCCTCAGCAAGTCTATCCAGCAGTTCGAGAACGAGCTGAACCTGAAGCTCATTGACAGAAGCTCCAAGAGCTTCAAGCTGACCGCCGAGGGGGAGATCCTGTTTGAAAACGGAAATACGACGCTCAAGACGATTACGGAGCTCTTCGACCGGCTGAACGAGAGCCTGAACTCGGAAAAGGGGACCATCAACGTGGGGGTGCCCCCGGTGATCAGCACGGTATATTTCACGCGGATCGCCCACAAATTCAAAAATATGTACAGCGACATCAAGCTGAACATCCTTGAGGTGGGGGCCAACATCGTCAAGACTTCGGTGGAAAACGGGGTGGTGGATATCGGCGTGGTGATTCTGCCGTTCCAGTCCCACAATTTCAACAAAAAATCGGTCTTTTCGTCCGACGTGGTGGCCGTCGTCAACAAGAACCATCCGCTGGCGGACAGGGGGGAAATTTCCGTCGCCGACCTCAAGAACGACAATTTCCTGATCCTGAATGAGACCTACATGCTGCACAACAAGATTTTGGAGACCTGTAACGAAGCCGGATTTTCACCCAAGATCACGTCGACAAGCTCCCAGTGGGACTATCTCGTGGAGCTCGTTTCCCTCGATCACGGCATCACGATCCTGCCGCGGCTCATTACGAAGAAATACAACTCCAAAAACATCCGGATGCTTACCCTGAAAAATCCGGACTTTCCATGGGATATCGCGCTGATTACAAAAAAGGACAAGTACATCTCGAAACCCATGCAGCTGTTCATCAACATGTGCGAACGGGAAAACGAGCAATATTTCAACAAGCTCAATACGAGCCTGGCGGGAAAATAGGATCAAGTTTTCGCAAAATAGCGGGAATCTCATCGAGATATTTGGCCAAAGGAAGATCCGCGGTCCCTACGACAACGGCGTTACAGCGCGTGGTGGGGACGAGGATCTTTTTTGCTTGGCTGGCGGAAACGGCGTTTGCTATCCCGGGGCTGATCTCGCCCAGCATGGCGTTGGCGAGGAGAATCCCCATGGGGCCGATGATGCAATCGGCGCGGGCGCAGTTGTAAATTACGGCGTTTTCACCGGTCGCGGCCTGGTGCGCGCCTGCCGTGAGCATGGCCGATGTGGCGGCCGTATTGGTCCCCACGGCCGTTATGATCCAGTCTTCCTTCGCGGCCCGGAGCCGCTCGATGATGGCTTTCCCGACGCCGCCGCCCATGCCGTCAATCACGAGGATATTCATGGCTTTCCTCCTTAACCTTTGAAGATGTTGACCACGTCGTTGACCGTGATCAGGAAAATCAGCGCCAGCAGCATAAAATAGCCCGCGTAATGGATGCGCTCCTCGATTTTTTTATTGACGCGGATATGCAAAAGTTCCAGCAGGACAAAGAGGATCCGTCCGCCGTCAAGGGCCGGAATCGGCAGGAGATTGATGATCCCCAGATTGACCGAGAGCATGGCCGCAAAGAACAGGAGCGTACCGACGCCGTCTTCGGACCATTGCCCGATCTGGCGCACGATGCCTATGGGACCGGACACCTCTTCTTTTTTGACCTTCCCCCGGACGAGACTGCCCAGGCCCCGGAAGATATTGAAAAAGATGTCCCGGGTGAGCGTAAGGCTGCGGATAAAGCTTTCTTTCGGGCTTAAATTCACTTTTACCGATTGAGAAGTGACGCCCAGCACAAAGTCCCCCGATTCGGGAAGTTCGGTCAGGGGAATGTCGGCCGCCTGTTTTTGTCCTTCCCGCAGATATTCGAGGCGCAGCGTCAAAATCTTTTCCGCCGCGTTTTTTCGCACATTTTTGCTGATGTCGCTCCAGACGTCGACCGGAGCGCCGTTAATCGAGAGAATCCGGTCCCCCGGGCGCAGGAATATGTTGGCGTGGCTTACCGGAAGCACGCCTCCGATGACGGGTTCCGTACTTGTGACATATTTGCCGATCAGGACGCCGCTCAAAAATAGGACAATGATCGAAAAGAGAAAATTCATGAAGACGCCCGCGCTTAGGACCACGATCCGGGCGAAGGGGCCTTTTTTATTGAAACCGTCCTCCTTGTCGCTGTCGAGGTCCATGCCTTCGATGGCGACGGAACCGCCGACGGGGATGGCCCTCAGCGAGTAGGTCGTGTCCGCGCGGCCGAAGGCGACCACCACGGGCCCCATGCCGATGGAAAAATCCGCGACCGGCATTCCGGCCAGTTTTGCGGTCACGAAATGACCGAGTTCATGGACGAAGACCAAGACGCCCAGAATGAGGACGGCGATCAGGAATTGAAAGATATGCATAGATTCTCCTTTACAAGAGCTCCCGAACCATGGTCAGGATCTCGTTTCCGATGTCTTCGACGCTTTTCAGGGCCCGCATTTCCGCTCCGGGGCCTTCGGAATTCCCGCGCACACAGCGGATTTCTCTCCAACCGTAGCGTCTCGCGACTTCGCAAGCGGTGTCATGGGCTTTTTGGAGATAGTCGGGACTTTTTTCGTGAATGTCGGGGGATTTCCCGCCGGTCATTTTATTTTGACGGGCTTTCATCAGTTGTATGCCCACGGATACCGGCATATTGAGGAAGATCACCAAGTCTGGACGGGGAATCCCCATTTTTTCGTATTCCAGATCTTCCAACCACTCAAAATACCGTTGTTTTTCGTCCGGATCACTGATTTTCCCGCCCTGGTGAATCATGTTGCTGGTCACGTAGCGATCAGTGATTAGGACGCCGCCTTCGCGGTAGAAAGCCCCCCAATCGGTCTGGTAGGAAGCGTAGCGGTCGATGGCGTACATGGCCGAGATCGGATAGGGATTGATCCGGAGCGGGTCTTCGCCAAAGCCCCCCGAGAGATAGAATTCCACGGGAGCGCAGGCGGGAGCGCCGTAATTGGGAAAGGAAATTTTCCGGACGCGCGTTCCCCGGGAAACGAGCGCTTCAAACAGGCGCGCCGTCTGAGTTTCCTTGCCGCTGGCGTCCGTTCCTTCGATAACGATGATTTTTCCCATGGGGCCTCCCTCCGGTTAGATTACGTAAAATTATACAAAATAAGTCTATTTTATTTACCGAACAGCGTAAAAAGCAAAACCGCGGCGCCGAGAACGATCCGATAGACGCCGAAAATCCGGAAGCTTTTTTTCTTGAGGTAGGCCATCAGCCATTTGATGACGATCCAGGCGACCGCAAAGGAAACGACGTTTCCGAAAAGAAGAAAGGCCCACTCGGCGCCCGAAAAGGAAAGCCCGTTTTTGACCAACTTCAGGCCCGTCGCGCCAAACATGGTGGGGATCGCCAGCAGAAAGGAAAATTCCGCCGCGCATTGCTTGGAAAGGCCCAGAAAAAGTCCCCCAAGGATCGTGGATCCCGAACGGGACGTGCCCGGAACGAGGGCGAGACACTGGAAAAGGCCGATGGCAAATGCCTTCGACCAGCTCAGGTTTTCCGTAGCGGAAATCGGGTCGGATTTGCCGCAAAGAGCGCTTTCCGGAATCAAAAACAGAACGCCGTAAAAAACCAAAGCCGCGGCCACCACAAAGACGTTGTCCATGAAGTAATCGGAAATAATATTTTCGAGAAAGAGGCCCGCGATGACCGTGGGGATCAGGGCAACCCCCAGCTTGACATAGAGCAGGAAGCGCTTTTTCAGCGTGTCCGGATCCCGCGTAAAGGGATTGAGGACGGGCCAGAAATACAGGACGACCGCCAGGATCGGTCCCAGTTGGACGACCACGAGAAAATTGTCCATAAAATGTTTGGAAAGGAGCCCTTTCGCGAAAAGGCTCCCGAAAATGATCATGTGGCCGGTGCTGCTGATCGGCAGGAATTCCGTCAGTCCTTCCAATACCGAAAGGAGAAAAATCAGGATAATCGGGTTCATATTGCGTTCTCCTACAAGTAAGGATCTTCCGTCGCGAGGTAGTTCGCCACATAGTCGCGAACGCCCTCCTCAAGGGAAGTAAAGTCTTTGGAATAGCCCGCTTTTCTCAGCTTTTCCATTTTCGCCTCGGTGAAATACTGGTATTTTTCCCGTAAATCATCGGGCATGGGGATGTAGCGAATGACGTCCTTTTCCGAAAGGGCCGGATTTCCCGCGGCCACCCGGACCGCGCCCAGCGCCAGGTCGAGGAAGGAGCGCGCCTTCCCGGTCCCGAGGTTGTAAATGCCCGAGGGGAAAGGGGAGGTCAGCATCCAGTACAGGATATCGACCACGTCTTTTACATAAACGAAGTCCCGCAACTGTCCGCCATCGGCGTACTCTTTCTTGTGGGACATGAAAAGCCGCACGTTTCCGCTGTCGCGAAATTGATTGAAGGCGTGAAAGACCATGGAGGCCATGCGCCCCTTGTGGTACTCCTGGGGGCCGTAGACATTGAAAAATTTGAGCCCCGCCCATTTGGGGGGCGTTTCCGTCTGCTTGAGGGCCCAGTCGTCAAAGATCTTCTTCGACCAGCCGTATTTGTTCATGGGCATGAGTTTATGGAGTTCCGCCGCCGTCCCTTCGTCGTTGTAGCCCGATTCTCCCGCGCCGTAGGTCGCCGCCGAAGAGGCGTAGAGAAAGGGAATCCGCGCTTTTGTCGCGAAGATCCAGAGCTTTTTCGTATATTCGGAGTTATTTTCCATGAGAAAATCGGCGTCCCGCTCCGTCGTCGACGAGCAGGCGCCCATGTGGACGACAGCCTCCACAGACCCGGCGTTTTCCGTGTCTTCCAGCCAGTCAAAGAGCCTGTCTTTGTCTATCCACCCGGCGTAGTCCCGTTTTCGCAAGTTCAGCCATTTGTCGTCGCTGCGGAGCTTGTCGGCCAGAAGAATATCGCCGCAGCCTTCCCGGTTGAGCTTCCAGACAAAGGCGCTTCCGATAAATCCCGCCGCTCCCGTTACAAGGATCATGTTAGCCGCGATCCTTATTTGCCCCAGCGGTCGGGTCTGGAGAGAAATTCGGGATAAGCCACATAAAGCGCTTTGGCGTTGATGTTGTTCCGCTCCCGTTTCCCTACGCCAAGGCCTTTATTCAGCTCATCGAGGGTCTTTACCCGGGCGGAGACTTCCTTGTGGTACCAGGAATCGGCGTCAAAGAGGGCGTCTTTTTTCAGCAGATCGTTCAGGATCTTCCGCAGTTCTTTGACTTCCTTTTTCGTGAAATCCCGTTTCTTGGAAAAGGCCACGAGAGTCGACCAGTCCTTGGGATCGGCGATCTGCCGGATATGGGACGAGGGATTTTTGTAGGTCGCGACGCTTCCCTCGAGGACCATGGTCTTGGCGAGACCCGCGGGATCCTTGATGTTTTCGTTCTTGAGGCTGAAGGTCCGGGGCATCTTTTTCCGGTACTTGTCCACAAGATCAACGAATTCCTTGAAATCGTCGGAAGAGATCTGATATTCGTCTTTCTGGCTCAGGGACATCAGGAATTGGAATTCCTTTTCCTTCATGATGCCGGATTTCCGTAAATACAATATCGGACCGTCTTCACCGTACCAGTCGTCGATATAAGCCTCCTGCCGGATGATCTTGTCGATGGTCTTGTCCCAGTTCTTCGCGTCCGCGTAGGTCAGGGCATATCGCAGTTCCGCGGGGTCGGAATTTGAGAAAATTCCGCCGAAGGAGACGATGGACGCCGCCATTACCAATGCCAATAAAATTTTTTTCATGTTACCTCCTCGTAACAGACATTTTAATCGTTATCACAGAACTTCTTCGATGAAATTTATAGTTATTTTTTGATTCTTCCACAACAATTTTTGTATTTTTTACCGCTGCCGCAGGGGCAGAGGGAGTTTCTGCTGGGTTCTTCGGCCTCGGGCGTATTGTCGATGGCCGCTTCACTGCCGCCGCTGTATTTGACCTGAGCGATCTCTTCTTCCTTGGGTTCGGGGATTTCTTCGTCGGGATTGCGGATGATGACCTTGAAGAGGAAGGACGTCGTCTGTTCTTTGATGGTCGTCAGCATCTGCTCGTAGAGCTCGCCGGAAAGGAGCTTGTATTCGACGATGGGATCCTTCTGTCCGTAGGCCCTGAGATAAATCCCTTCCCGCAGACCGTCCAGGGACTTCAGATGCTCGCGCCAGCGCCCGTCCACCACATCCAGCAGGATGTATTTTTCGAGTTTGCGCATAAGATCGGGCCCGAGATTTCGCTCTTTTTCCTTGTAGATGGCGAGCAGGCCCTGATAGAGGATTTCGCTGTATTCCTCGACGCTGTGGGCCTTGTATTCCTCAAGGTCTTCAATGTCGTAGCCGTATTTTTCAAAGAGATATTCGGCGAGTCCTTTGATGTCCCAATCCTCTTTGAATTCTCCCTGGAAGCGCATTGCCGTCTGATCGTAAACCGTATCCCGCAGCATGGTTTTCACGGTATCCTCGAGATCATCGATGCCCAGGGCTTCGTTTCGGCTCGCGTAAATAGCCGAACGCTGTTTGTTCATGACGTCGTCAAACTCGAGCAGGCTCTTTCTTCTGCCAAAATTGAGTGATTCTATCTGCTTTTGCGCCGAGGCGATCCGCCGGTTGACCATGGAGTGCATGATTGGCTCGCCTTCGGGGTATTTCAACATTTCCATGGCTTTTTTCGCCCGGTCGGAGCCGAAGAGACGCATGAGGTCGTCCTCGAGGGAAAGATAGAATTCGGACATGCCCGGATCGCCCTGCCGGCCGGAACGTCCCCGGAGCTGGTTATCGATCCGGCGGGATTCGTGCCGCTCGGTGCCGAGGATGAAAAGCCCGCCCGTTTCCAGAACCTGCTGACGTTCGGCTTCGCATTGGGCCGTATATTTCGCGAAGGCTTCGGGATAAGCGTCCGCTTCCCGGCTCCCCGTCTGTTTGATCGCGAGGAATTCCGGATTGCCGCCCAGCATGATGTCCGTACCGCGTCCGGCCATATTGGTCGCGATGGTTACGGACTTGTAGCGACCCGCCTGGGCCACGATCTCCGCTTCCTTGGCGTGGTATTTGGCGTTCAGCACACTGTGGGGGATATTTTCCGCCTTGAGCCGTTCGGAGAGTTCTTCGGAGCTCTTGATGGAAATGGTGCCGATCAGGATCGGCTGCCCCTTTTCATAGAGATCTTTGATTTTTTGGGTGATGGCGTCTATTTTTTCTTTTTTTGTCTTGTAAACGAGATCCAGCATGTCTTTGCGGATCATGGGTCGGTTCGTGGGGATCACGACGACCTCGAGGCCGTAGGTGTGCATGAATTCAGCCGCTTCCGTTTCGGCCGTACCGGTCATGCCGGCCAGTTTCTGATACATCCGGAAATAATTCTGCAGCGTGATCGAGGCGAGGGTCTGATTTTCCCCGGCCACCGTAACGTTTTCTTTCGCCTCAAGGGCCTGGTGGAGACCGTCGGAATAGCGTCTGCCGTTGAGGGCCCGGCCCGTGAATTCGTCGATAATGATGACTTCGCCGTCCCGGATCAGATAGTCCTTGTCCCGGGTAAACAGTTCTTTGGCCCTAAGAGCCTGGGTCAGGTAATGGGTCAGCTCAATGTGCTCGGCGGAATAAAGGTTGTCCAGTTTCAGCAGTTTTTCGACTTTTTTGACGCCCTTTTCCGTCAGCACAACATTTTTCGATTTTTCGTCAATTTCATAGTCGCCCCAGATGCTGTCCGTAATGGGGATCAGGCGTTTGGCCTTGATGTCTTTGATCTTTTCGGTTTCCGTACTCCGTTCCAGGAGATTGGCCACCTGTTTGAAAATTTTATAGATCTCGATGACGTCGTTGCTGGCGCCCGAGATGATGAGCGGTGTCCTCGCCTCGTCGATCAGGATGGAGTCCACTTCGTCGACGATACAGTAATTCAGCTTTCGTTGGACTTTGTCCTCCATGGTGGACACCATGTTGTCCCGCAGGTAGTCGAAGCCGAATTCGGAATTGGTCCCGTAGGTGATATCGGCCAGATAGGCCTGTTTACGTTCCTCTTTAGACATTTCGTTGAGGATGGCGGCGGCGGAAAGCCCCAAAAATTCATATATCCTGCCCATATTGTCGCGGTCGCGGGCGGCGAGGTAATCGTTTACCGTCACGACGTGGACGCCCTTTCCCAAAAGCGCGTTCAGATACACGGGGCAGGTAGCCACGAGGGTTTTTCCTTCGCCGGTCTTCATCTCGATGATCTTTCCCTCATGGAGCGCGATGCTGCCGATAATCTGCACGTCGTAGTGCCGCTGCCCGAGGGTTCTTACGGCCGCTTCCCTGACGAGGGCAAAGGCTTCGACCAAAATATCCTCAAGGGTCTCGCCCCCCGCGAGCCGTTCTTTGAATTCCGTTGTTTTGGCGCGCATTTCTGCGTCGGAGAGCGCCTTCATTTGAGGTTCCAGGCGGTTGACGTCTTCGACGATTTTGCCGTATCGTTTTATTTCTCTGTCATTTTTTGTCCCGAATATTGATTTGAATAATCCGATCATGTTTTCCTCGCTTCCTCTTGGGTTGAAATTTCCGATGCTTTCTGTCTTTCTCTATGTTATATGCTACCACAAATCAGGAGGATAGTCAAATATTTATCCTGTCTTTGCAGAGGGCAAAAAATTCTTCTTCGCCGAGAATTTTGACCGTTCCCAGAGCCCGCGCTTTGGCGAGCTTGCTGCCGGCGTCCTCGCCGACGATGAGATAATCGAGCTTTTTGCTGACGCCGGACAGGTTCTCTCCGCCCAGGCGCTCGACGATATCCTTGATGTTTTCCCGGGTAAATCGGGCCAGTTTTCCGGTAAATAAAAAGGTCTTTCCCCTGAAGGGGTTGTCCGTATCCGCCGCCATGTCAGAAGGCGCCTCTTCGGTTTCGGAGAAATTGACGCCCGCGTCTTTCAGCTTTTGGATAAGCGCTTGATTTTCCGGCTGCCGGAAGAAATCATAGACGGCCGTCGCGATTTTTTCGCCCACGTCGCCGATGGCAAGGAGCTCGTCAACGGTCATTTCCGCGAGGCGCTCGAGGGTTTTGCTTTTCTTCGCGAGGAGATTGCCGAGAAATTTCCCCACGTTGGGGATGCCCAGGGCATAGAGCGTTTTCGCGTAAGGTCGGGCCTTGCTGGCCTCGATGGACGCCAGCAGGTTGTCGACGCTCTTTTCGCCCATTTTGTCAAGGGCGATCAGTTCGTCCCGGTAGCGGTCCAGGCGGTAAATGTCGCTCACATCTTTGATATACCCCAGTTTCAGGAATTTTTCGACGATTTTGGCGCCGAGGCCCGTGATGTTCATACCGTCCCGAGAGACGAAATATTCGATTGTTCCCTGGATAATCGCGGGACACTGGGGATTGACGCATTTGAGGTCGATAAGCCCCGCTTCCCGTTCCAGTTTTCCGCCGCAGACAGGGCAGACCGCCGGTTCCGGAATCTCCTGTTCTTTGCCGGTCCTGAGCTCCTTGACGGCGCTGACGACTTGGGGGATGATTTCCGCCGCTTTTTCAATAAAGACCCTGTCGCCGATCCGGATGTCCTTCCGGCGGATTTCGTCCAGATTGTGCAGACTCGCTCTTTTGATGCGGCTTCCGGAAAGCTCCACGGCCGCCAGTTCCGCCACCGGCGTCAGTTTTCCCGTGCGCCCCACCTGCCAAGTGACGTCTTCCAACAGCGTCGTGACCTGCTTTGCGGGGAATTTGTAGGCGATGGCCCAGCGGGGCGATTTTGTCGTATAGCCCACTTCTTCCCAGAGATCCATGTCATCAAGCTTGATGACCATGCCGTCCGTCTCGTAATCGAGCTCTTCCCGGGCGTTTTCCCACCAGGCGATCCGCGCTTCCATTTCGTCCATATCACTGATCAACTCAAAAATGCCGGTCGTCTGAAAGCCCAGCCGCTTCAGATAGCGAATACTGTCGCTGTGGGTGTGGAGGCCCAGCGCCGGCGCGTCAACGAGGAAATAGAAATAGGCGTCGAGTCCTCGTTCGGCGACGATTTGGGATTCAATCTGCCGGAGCGTTCCGCTGGCGGCGTTTCTCGGATTGGCAAAGATTTCCTCGCCCCGGGCGAGGCGGATTTCATTGATTTTCGCGAATTTTGATTTCGGCAGGACGATTTCCCCCCGGACTTCAAGGGTCAGCGGCTCTGGCAGCGTCCTCGGGATCGAGGCCACGGCGAAGATATTTTCCGTCACGTCCTCCCCCTCGATTCCGTCTCCTCGGGTGACTCCCCGGGCGAGATTTCCGTTCTCGTACTGGAGGCTTATGCTCGCGCCGTCCAGTTTCAACTCCAGCACAAAAGGCAGGTCCTTATAGCGGTATTCCAGCGTTTTGTACACCCGTTCCGCAAAACTCTTCACTTCGCCGATGTTGTAGCTGTTGCTCAGGCTCAACATGGGCTTTTTGTGCCGGACCTTCTGAAATTTTGTGTCCTTGAGGCTCGAGCCCACGCGGGCCGTGGGCGATTCCGCCGCTTTGTACTGCGGATAGGCCGCTTCCAGTTCCTCCAATTCCCGGAGCATCCGGTCGAACTCGACGTCGGAGATCAGGGACTCGTTTTCCGCGTAATAGGCGTTGCTGTATCGTTGCAGATCAGCCCGCAAAGTTTCCATTTTTTCACGGATCAGCTCCGGATTTTCCGGCAGTTCCATGTTGCCTCCAGCGTGTTTTCCGTTCATGTCTTTTTATTCCTCATTCAAATAGTCGCAGGCGAATTGCGCGGTCACGGCAACCCCCATTTCAAGCGCGTTCTCGTCGGGGGAATAGCACTCATTGTGCAGGCTGATGTCGGAACCCGGGACATCGTCGCTTTTTGCGCCCAGGATGCCGTAGACGCCGGGGATTTTGTCCAGATACCAGGCGAAATCCTCGGAGCCCATGAGCTTTTCCATATCGGAAAGTCCCGTTTCCCCGTAGAGTTTGACGACGGCCGCCCGGGCGATGTCCACGATGCGTCTGTCATTATTGAAAACGGCCGGAAGTCCTCCGATAAAGGTCGCCGTCCCCTTGCAGCCGTAGCCGTCCGCCACGGTTTCCACGATTTTGACAATATTGGCCTTGACGTCCTCGCGGGTTTTCTTGTTGAAGCAGCGGATCGTGACCTCCATCGTCACTTTGTCCGCGATGATGTTGAAACGCCGTCCGCCGTCTACTTTCCCGATGGTGACGACAAGGGGGTTCAATGGATTGTTCAGGCGGCTCACCAGCGTCTGTACGGCCAGGATAACCGCCGAAGCCGCCACAATGGCGTCTTTGCCCAAATGGGGCGCCGAGCCGTGGGCGCCGTAACCTTCTATGGTGATTGTGCACCCGTCGGCCGAAGCCATGCGCTCGCCGTATTCAAAATTGATCTTGCCCGTATTCATGGCAGGCATCGTATGAAGACCGTAACAGGCGTCGACCCCTTCGAGGAAGCCCTGATGGATGACCTGTCTCGCGCCGCCGATAAATTCCTCGGCCGGTTGAAACAGAATCTTTACGGTCCCGCGGAACTCATCCTTTACGGTATTCAGAATTTTCGCCGCCCCAAGGAGCATGGCGATATGGGTGTCGTGTCCGCAGGCGTGCATGGCGCCCGGATTTTCCGAGGCAAAGGGCAGCCCCGTTTTTTCCGTTACGGGCAGGGCGTCGATATCGGCCCGCAGCATAAGCGTCCTTCCCGGGCCTTTGCCGCCGGTGATGGTTCCCATGCAGCCCGGCAGTCCGTCCCGGAAGGTTTCGACGGGGATTCCCGTTTCCCCCAGGTCCCTGACGAGGGATTTTGTCGTCTCCGTTTCGTGCATGGAGAGCTCCGGATGGCTGTGATACCATCTGCGGCGGGCGATCGTGTACGGTTTTATTTCTTGGGCGAGTTTTCGGATATCCATGATTATTTCCCCCCTTTTTCGGCGAGATAATCACAGGCAAATTGGGCGTACAGCGCCGCGCCCATATGGAGAATATCCTCGTCTACGGTATATTTGTTGTCGTGGTTGCTGTAAATCGTCCCCTTTTCCGGATTGACGGAGCCGATGAAGCCGTAAATCCCCGGCGCTTCCTTCATCAGCATGGAAAAATCTTCGGAACCCATGAGCTGCGGCATGTCTTTGAGGATTTCCGCTCCGAAAAGCTTTGTGGCGGCAGCCCTTGTGATCCGGACAAGATCCGGGTCTTCGTTGATCACGGGATCCAGGAGGCTGTCATAGTCAAGGGTCGCCGTACAGCCGAGGACGTCCGCCGAGTCTTCGACGATCTTCCTGAGTTTTTCCTCGATCTGTCCGCGCAGTTCCCGGGAAAATGTCCTGACGGTCCCTTCCATCTCCACGTGGTTTGAGATGATATTGGCCCGCTCGCCGCCTTTCATGGTTCCTATGGTAATGACCAGGGAATTAAGCGGGTTGTTGAAACGGCTGACCATGGTCTGGATATTCATGACCGCCGAAGCCGCCGCGACCACGGCGTCATGTCCCAGTTGGGGCGTAGATCCGTGGGCGGCCTTGCCGTGAATCGTGATTTTGAAATTGTCGCAGGACGCCATCCGGTTTCCCGCCTCAAAGTTGATATAGGGCGCTTCCAGCGTTCCCCAGACATGCATGCCGAAAACGGCGTCGACGCCTTTGAGGACGCCGCGCTCTACATAGCTTTTCGCGCCAAAGCAACTTTCTTCCGCGGATTGAAACAATAGCTTCACGTCGCCCCGCAGTTCGTCCTTCATGGCGACCAGGATTTTTGCCGCTCCAAGAAGCATGGCGGTATGGGCGTCATGCCCGCAGGCGTGCATTTTTCCGGGAATTTTTGAGCAAAAGGGAAGGCCGGTCTCTTCGGACACCGGCAGGGCGTCGATATCGGCCCTGAGCATGACGGTTTTTCCCGCTTTACCGCCCTTGATGGTTGCGACGCAACCATAGACGCCATCGACGGTTGCGGCCGGAATGCCCAGCTCCGCCAGCGCCTCGAGGATATGCCCCGTCGTCCATTCTTCTTCAAAGGACAGTTCCGGGTGCTCGTGAAACTCCCTTCTTTTTCCGATGATGTAGGGGTTCGCATCTTCGGACAATTTTCTGATATCCATGGTTCCTCCTGAAAATTCTACAAATTCGATTATCTTATTTTATCACGTCGCAAAGAAAATTTCAAATTTTCAAAAAATTATTTGAATTTTTTCCGAAATAATGCTATAATTATAAGCCGGAGATAAATTTTCAAAAGAGGTGTTACGATGCAAAGATGTGAAATAACCGGGACCGGTCTTACCAGCGGAAACCTGATCTCGCATTCGCACAGACTGACGAAGAGAGTCTGGAAGCCGAATCTTCAAGTTGCGACCATAAACATAAATGGAAATCTGCTTAAAATCAAGGTTTGCGCGCGAACACTGAAGAAATTGAAGAGTTCCAACGAGGCGGAAGTAATGCAGTATCTGAAGGAAAACAGCGAAACGCTGAGCCCGAGGATTACGAAACTTTTGGCGAAATAATAACGGAAGACCAATAAAAAAGACAACGTTACGGATGTCTTTTTTATTTTATATTGATTTTATCCGATTCATGGTGCCTGAGAAGAGACTCGAACTCTTAAGCCTTGCGGCACCAGATCCTAAGTCTGGCGTGTATGCCAATTTCACCACTCAGGCAAATAAAATGGTGCGTCATACAGGGATTGAACCTGTGACAACACGATTAAAAGTCGCGTGCTCTACCAGCTGAGCTAATGACGCACTTGGGGTGACTGACGGGGCTCGAACCCGCGCCAACCAGATCCACAATCTGGCGCTCTACCAACTGAACTACAGTCACCGTCTGAAAGTTATGAATTTGGAGCGGGAAACGAGGTTCGAACTCGCGACATTCAGCTTGGAAGGCTGACACTCTACCAACTGAGTTATTCCCGCAAAAATGGTCGGAATAGCAAGGTTCGAACTTGCGACCCCCTGCTCCCAAGGCAGGTGCGCTACCTGGCTGCGCTATATTCCGAATGCCTTGCATGGCCGATACATATTATAACATTCCCGGGAATTTCTGTCAAATGTTTTTTTGGGGGAAACCTGTCGGGGGAATCTGCCGGTCCCGACCGGATCAACCCGTGCTCGCGTCCGTCCCGACGACGTCGACGGTCATTTTGATGTAGATGTCGGTTGTTTCGTTTTTGACGGACTTTCTGCGGAACAATTTTCCCAGCAGCGGCACATCGCCCAGTACCGGCACTTTGCTTTGAAGGTTGTGCATAATCGCGCGCTTGAGACCGCCGATAAAAATCGTCTCGCCGTTTTTGACGCGAATCGTGGTGACGACGGAGCGCCCGACTTTGGAGCCGCCCTCGGCGTTGTAGGTGCCCGTATCCTCGGAGGAGTTTTCCTTCCGGAGCTTGAAATTGCTGACTTCGATCTTGACTTTGAGCAGGATTGTGTCGTCGTCCTGGATAAAGGGTTGGACGTTGAGGATAATCCCCGCTTCCCGAAACAGCGGGGTGTAGGTTGTTTTTCCGGTTTCGTCGTTTTCATCCTTGGATTCCCCTACGATGACTTCTTCGGCGATTTTGAACTCTCCTGTCTCGCCGTCCGCGATGAGAATCGAGGGAATGGCGCTAATGACAAGATCCTGATTGGCTTCCAACATGTGGAGGCCCACGCTCAGCATGTCTTTCCCGCCGCGAAACTGGCGGACGAGCCCGAACCCGGCGGAGTAATTGGAGCCGAGGCCGTCGACGACGGCGCTTTTCAGCAGAGACGCGTTTGTTCCCCGGGCTTCGGTAATGCCTCCATTGCTGCTGTATACCCAGTCAAAACCGAGCTCTGTAAAGAGATTGTCGGACAAAGTTCATCAGTTGGGATATATTGGCATCTTTCGGGGAAAAAATTATTCTTCTATCCAAATGAACATCCAAAGACAGCACTTTCTAATTTTCAACGTCCAAAGAAACCGACAAAAACCAAAATTTTTTCTTGATATATCTGCGGAAGATAAAGACGACAGGAAACTATTCTGTTCCCAGAAAAATTTGTTAACTGGGTCTCGCTTCATCTAATAAATAACGCAAATCAGGAACAGATTGTCGTGAAAAATTCGTCAACTGCAGTAAATTGACTTTTTAGGATGCAAAAGACTTTCTTCCATCCAAAGGAACATCCAAAGACAGCTCTTTCCAATTTTCAACGTCCAAAGAAACCGACAAAAACCAAAATTTCGTCTTGGTATACCTGCGGAAGAAAAAAACGATAGACAATTTTTTCATTCTCAAAAAAATTTGTTTACTGGGTCTCGCTTCATCTAATAAATTATGTAAATCGTAAAGAGATTATCCTGCAAAACTCATCAACTGCATTAAATTGGCATTTCAGGACGCAAAAGACTTTCTTCCATCCAAGAGGACATCCAAATTATAGATTTCCAATCTCCAGCATTCAAAGAAACCATCAAAATCTTTTTTCTCTGATCGCACACCTACATCAAAACAATTTTATCAAAACAAAATATTTGTCAATATAATGACTTGGTTTATTGAATTTTTTATAATTGGTCTGCTTTTTGATCAGCCATATTAACTTACAAATTGAGTTTCATCAGTTCATTGATCATTTCCCGTTCTTTATGCGGGTATAAGTGACCATAGATTTTTTGTGTGATATCCGGACTTGCGTGTCCCAGTCTTTTCGCAATTAAGATGACGTCCATATTCTTACTAATAAGTAAAGACACATGCGAATGTCTGAAATCATGGAGACGCACAAATTTTTTTGGATCTCCGGGGTATCCTCGGTTGCCTTTTTTTCCAATCTTTTGTGTTCCTTCAACTATTCCAAAGGCTTCACGTAGTGCCCAATTTTTTTGTCGTTCTATCTGATCTTTAGAACAAGGGAAAAGCCGGAATTGTGGATCAGGATCGACCAATCGATCAATATAAGTCTTCAATGAATCTTTTAGTGAAGGCGTAATTGCAATCTGGCGCTTTCCATTAACTGTCTTGGGGTCTTGAACAAGATCATGGCCAAATAACCTTATATATGTATGACGAACGTTGATTATGCTATTTTCCAAATCAACATCCATGACTCTCAGTGCCAAGAGTTCTCCAATTCGCATTCCTGTACCGAAGAGAACTTCAAAGATCAACTTGTATACACGCCCCATTGAAGTACTATCGTCAAATGCTGCGATAAAGGTCTTGAACTCATCTAATGTCAAAAAAGACATTTCATGCTGAGTTCGAGCAGTGCCCATGTGTTTAACATCACGAAGCGGGTTGACGGCAAGTTTTTTGATCTTGATTCCAAAGTTAAATATACCACTTAATATCGAGCTCATTGATCTAAGGGTTGTTTTTTCGTATGGTTGTCCAGTTTTGGCAGACAACTCTGTTCGTTTTCTCGTCTGCCATTCGATAATGTCGTAATTAGAAATCTTTGAAGCCACGTAATGACCGAAATCAGGCATTATATGATTTCTAACAAACACTTCCTTATTTCTTTGAACCCCCGGCCGAACTCTGCTCTTGGATTCAAGCAGAAATTTTTCGATCAATTCAGAAAACATGAAAGGCTTTACCAAACATCCGTTTTCTTTGAATTCTTTTTCAAGCGCTTCAAGTTCATTTTTTCTTATCCGTTCGGCTTTTTCTGCTTCATCCTTCGTCAAAAAACCTTCTTTGGTGTATGCCTTCTTTTTTCCTGTCTCAGGGTTGAATCCTTGAAATTTATATCCCCAATTTTTTTTGCTTTTATTTTTCCTCTTTTTTTCATCAAGCAGTTTCTGATATGATTTTCTCTTGCTTATTTCGTATACTGGCATCTTCTCGTACTCCTGTTCTCAGATCTTCCAATATCAGTTCGATTTCTTCATCATTCAAAAAAAGTTTTTGTAAAAATAATTTCGCTGGCACATAAGCCGGCCGTATTATTTTTCCCTTTTTTTCAAGTTCATTGTTGAATTCTCTGACGACCTGATATGCCTTACACTTGCTACATCCCATTATCACTCTGACCTGTTCGACATCCAGCCAAAATATTCTGGCCAAATCTTCAAATCTTCGCATTTTCACTCTCCCATAACCCATATAAATTTATGTTACAATGTTTGTAACTGATGCACAACTTTTGTTTTTATCTCTTCAAGCAACTGCATTTTTTTTGCTAAAGTATTTGCTTTTGTACTGTAGATTTCCATCTTTTTTTCGATATATTTTATCTGTCTTTCAAGCTCTATATGTGTTCGCCCTATTGGAGTCTTTCCCCATATTACCTTTGATTCTGCAAGTATCGGATGTTTCTTTCTTATCCTATCAAGATCAAGCGCTTCCAATTTTTCCGTAAAATCCTTTTCGGATAAAGAAAAATCAACCTCGAAAAGATTACTCAAATGATCAAGTTCCTCCGAATACACAGGCCTCAATCCTTTTTCAATCTTTGATATAATTGATTTTTCAGATCTCCCTATTATTTGAGCCATTTGCATAAGCCCAATATCAAATTTGATTCTTACAAGTTGTAAATTTTTACCAATAATCTTGCGATTTTCAATTTCCTGTCCGGTTTTCTGTCTCATATATTCTGCTCCTTCTGTTACGGTAAATATTTTTCCGGAAAAATATAACCTCCACAATTATAGCATAAACACGGCCTTTTGTCAACACTGAAGCTAAATTTTCGTGTGGCCACAATCTAATCCGCTGTATTTTTGAAATTTCGAAAATTCAAATTTCGTTTTAGCCACTTTACTCAATAAAAGTAAAAAATATTTTTTCCTTAATACCAATATATGTAAAATAATACAATTTCCATCACAACAACAATCTAATATCCTTAAAAAAAGAAACTCGTAATCGAATTTCCTTTTCTTTTTTCATTGTATCACGTATGATACCCTTTCTTGCCGTCCAACTCCCAAAATTCACAAAAACCGATCCTTTTTATAAACCTCCGGCGGGCCGTGAGCCACGACAGGCATGGGTTAGCCGTGAGCCACGGCGGGCATCGGTTATTGGCTGATCACTGAAGCCAGCTGAACTCTACTATCCGACTTTCACGACCTGCAAATGGAAATAAGTAATTCCCACATCCGACGGTCACGCAGTGATCCTCGGTCTGGGTACTAGAAACAGAAACAAACTGGTGGACACTTCCACAAAATTATGACTGTCTCCGACAGCGCGGGAGCCCCGTGACGGCGTCGGTTATTGGCGGGCATTATCCGTCAGCGAAATCTCCTCATGCAAGTTGATCTTAATTCGCGTGCAATTCTGGGGGGCCGCCGCTGCCAAGCCGGCCGGAGGCCGAAACAACAACCTGACGTCCCCTCCCCCATGCCAGTTGGGGCGCCGGGGTCCTGGCTGGCATGGGTTATGTCCAAGCACATAAACTTCTCACCCATTGGGTGAAAACTTTTCACCCGTTGGGCGATAACTTTTCCTTAAAAAACAAACCTCAATCCAACACCGCCATAAAACTGAACATTCGTTTTGACGATGTCAGATTTCTGCACTTCTTTTTCAAAAAGCTCCATGCCGCCAAATAGATTTAGCGCCGCATTATCTGTAATTCCCATCTCCAGCGACAGATCAAAACAGCCGCTAAAAACGGATTTTCCCCTATAAGTCTTCGTAATTCCCAAATTTTCTGCTACTTCCCGAGCATTTATTCCCAAAAAGTGATCGATATAGCTTCTACTATAATATCTCGCAGAAAGAGACGGAATAAGTGTGAACCTATCGGGTAGTTCAAATGTTTTCCCAAATAAAGCCGTTGCTTTGATTCCCTTTTCTCCCCAATACCCACTGAAATCAGTAAAAAAGTCATCAGAGAACATGGCTTCAATTGATCCTCCGACAGCCGGGAAAGATTTTCTGTCTCTGATCTCATCATACCCACCTTTGAAATCAGTACTTTTGGCTGACCATCCATCAAAATATCCAATCAAGGGATTGGCCACAAGTGAAAAGCGAAATCCAGATTCTTCATATACGATTACACCAAATTCAAGCGGGCTTCGTAAGAAGACGCGATCAAATTCAAAATTCACTGCGGGAATTGCGACAATTGCCGCATCAGCGTGATACAGTGTTTTGTTATAGCTCCCCATAAGTCCTACTGAATTGGCTGGAGTAATCTCATCTCCGGCAAAAGCCAGAGAAGTTGTAAGCAAAGTAAATATCATCAGAATTTTTTTCATTTTGTGCTCCTTTTCGATTAGATTTATGCAACCGAGAATACAGAATTACGAGAAATTTTCTTTTCTGTCTCATCTTCGGCAGCCATGAGTTTTTTTGTAAGTCGCAATATAATTTCCCCATTCAAGCTCTTGTAATCAAGCCACAGAGAATTGAATCGGTCAACATCAAATGTACCGTTTGGCTTTGTACAAGCCACTTTGATCTCTATAGCCTTGGCCTGATCCTGTTTGCTGGAAGCCGCCACATAACAAAGCTCCAATTTGGAAAGCGCCAACTCAAAAAGTCGTGATCCTTCCGGATTCTTAAAATAATACTGTCTTTTGGGAATTGATAACGCAATTCTCGAAATTTCGGTTTCATTCAAGCCAAATCCAACATAGCTTTCCTTCTGGTCAAGTTCTTTTGCATTCGGATTCGGCAAAAAAATCTTTGTCGGACAATTATCCTTCAACGCAGAAAAAATCTTGGAATTTTTGGCATCACTGATTGACTGCGTGGCAAACACAACAAAAGCATTTAATTTCCTGAATGTTTTAAGCCACCTTGATATCCTATGTTCAAACTTCGGATTTGTCAAAAACAGCCACGCTTCATCCAGCACAATCATTGTGGGAAACCCTGTAAGAGATGATTCCAATTTGTGAAACAAATAATCCAGAGCCGGTGCAACCGCATTCTTTGATTCAGCCAACTTTTCCATTTCATAAACAGTAAATTTGGCAGCTCTGAATCTCTCGTTTGCTCCATCAAAATATTTTGCGTAAGTCCCAGAACCGCAATATTGGGCGAGCCCTTCGGCAAGTTTTGGATCAACACCGGCCAACAAAAACTTAAACGTCTTGATTGTCCTCTTCTCAGGATCATATTTTGCAAGACCAGTCAACGCCTCCCATATTTCTATCTTCTTTTGAGGATCCAGAATCATATTTTGATCTTCCAACAGAGTTTCTATCCATTCTTGACACCATTCCCGCTCTTTCTCATCATCAACATTAATAAGCGGCTGAAAAGCAAGATCGTCATTTTCTCCCAGATCATAAAATTCACCACCGGCCGCATAAGCCAAAACTCTTGAAGATGCCCCCATATCGAATACGTACACACGTGCCTCTTTATATCGCAGAAATTGAGCAATCAAAAGCTCCAAAAACACCGACTTACCAGAACCCGTTGGCCCGAACACCAAAGTATGCCCGACATCCCCAAAATGTAAGTTTAGCCGAAACGGCGTGTTTCCTGTCGTCTGACAATATACAAGAGGCGGTTCATTCAAATGCTTGTTTCTCACATTGCCAGCCCAAATGGCCGAAGTTGGCAGCATATGAGCAACAGAAAAAGATGATATTGGCGGCCTTCTGTCATTAGATAAAATATTTCCAGGAATTGTTCCCATAAACGCCTCGACTGCGTGATAAGTCTCGACAACAGCTGTAAATCCAGCTGTATTGAGGACATTTTTTACAGTTTGCGCTTTCTTTAAAACCACATCCTTATCCCGATCAAATATCACAGCGGTAAGCGTATAATATCCTATTGAAATTGCGTCATTTTGCACATTCAACATTTCATCTTTGATTTCATGGGCTTTTATGACGGCATCTCTATCCACATTTGACGGCTGTTTTCCAGTCATTGCCGCAATCATAGAATCTTTGAAACTGTATCTTTTCCCAAACCAACGTTTCCATTGGGTATTGAGCTCTTTCAATGCAGTCAGTTTATCAAGCGGTATGAACCTTGTTACCAGACGATATTCCATATTGAGTGAATTAAGTGAATCAAGGATTCCCTCATACGAATCGGAGGGAAAATTCAGAATTGAAACAACCTTGAAATACCTTTCGCCGAGCATAGGCTCTAATCCAGTAACCAAGTCACAATCTGAGAGATAACTATCAAGCATTTGAAAAGAGATTTTCGTATCCGGCACTGCAATCGGATGATCTTCATCCGAAACCGTTGAATGATAATATCTGATCTGTTCTTTCGATGTGAGAAGCGACAATTTTGGGAAAACCGGGCTCAACATTTGTCTGATATTAGAGACTTCTTGCTTAAACTCCGTGAGATTTTCCATAAAGGTATCTTTGAGCTCATGTTCAGCGCTTGCTGTAAAGAAAATGTTATTCAGCTTCTTGATATTGTCTATTGGCGGAAAATATGAAATCGTAAGGTAATAATCAGATTCAAAATGAACGCCAGAAGAAAAGAAACTTTCCCTTTCTTTTTCAACGATAAATACCGGAATTTCTTTGATCCCTTTCGTTACCTGATAGGCATTTGCCTTGGATCGTCTCATTTCCACATGAAACGCCCAATTTTCATCAAGCCGTTTCAAAGCGTTATTCAGTATCTGGCTCATATTATCAAGCTCCCCTTGGGTTGAGCTTGCCAAATCTGCGCCTCTATACCTAAAAGTAACCTGAAACCCGCCTGCTTTATTAACCACAATTCCTTCTTCTTCGATGTAAGCCCATGGCAGGGCATGATAAAATCGTGCCCCCTTGGGTCTAAACTCCCGATAAACCACATCAGTTGTGGATTTTTCGTAATCTCTCCAAAACATTCGTTTCTCCTTTCTCCTTACGCTTCATATCGATCTTCATGCTTCATTGCCGCAAGAAAATGATCAAAAAACTTGGCGTCCTTTTTCGTAAGCCTCACAATCAGAATATGCGTAATGATAAAAATCGGAACAAGCCATACATTACCATAAAACATGCAAAATCCAATACCGGCATTTAAGATAACGGGAACACGAGCCCCGCCGGCTATAGTAACATCCGTTACAAGAGCTTTGCAAATTTTCATTCTCACTTATACCACCTTCTCGACAATATAATTCTCATCCTTGTATCCAAAAACCGCAACAATCTCTTCGACGATCCTGCTTTTATCTTTTCGTCTGATAAAAATAACCAAATCTACCACATCGGAAATTGTCCTGCTTTGTGGATTTGCACTTACCTCAGATATATATTGCTCTAATTTCCGCAATCCGCCAATAACCGAATTTGCGTGAATTGTGCAAATTCCGCCCGGATGACCGGAATTCCAGGCTTTAAGCAAATCCAATGCAGCGCTATCACGAAGCTCTCCTACCACAATGCGATCCGGCCGCATCCGCATGGCATGAGCGATCAAATCGCGGATTGATTTTGTTTCACTCGTTTTATAATAGACTCTATTTTCCCCGCAATACTGCAATTCTTGCGTGTCTTCGATAATGATGATTCTCTCATGATAAGACGCCATTTCACGTAAAATAGCGTTGCAGAGCGTTGTTTTGCCCGATCCCGTCCCACCGACCACCAAAATATTCTTATGGTCTTTGACCGCTCTTTCGATTACAGCCTTTTGGCCTTCTGTCATGATTCCGCTTGCGACATAATCCGCAAGACAAAACACTTTAATCGCCTTTTTGCGTATTGCGAACGTAGGAATCTTCACAATTGGCGGAATATCTCCATGAAACCGTTCCCCCGACAAAGGTAATTCCGCATCAATTACCGGATTTTCCGGATTTACTACCTTATGCACATTGGAAGCAACAAGCCTGATTGCGTTTTGAGCATCATCCGGATCGACCAGCAACCCAGTATCTGACATTCCAAAGCCCAGCCTGTCCACCCACAAATGCCCGTCATCATTGAGAAGTATATCAGTAACCTCCTCATCGGCCAGAAAAGTAAGTATCCCTTCACCCAGCGAATCTCTCAAAATATCCCGCAGATCAGTTCCCTTATCTGTCATTTCCTCCCACTCCCTCAGCACCCAAATCATCTTTTATGTAGCGCCTGATCAGTTCTTGCAATTCCTTTTTTCTTGCTGGGCTTGCGATCCTATACCACCTGAAAGCATCACTTGCGTTGCAATCGAAAACGCGCTCCAACTTGGCCTTGTTTGAAGCTACCGCAAATTCCTTTTCAGCTCTCAGTTTTTTGGCACGTTCAGCGGCCAACTTTGCCCGTTTCCTTTCAGCTTCCAACTTTGCGTCAAATAACGCCTCATCTTTGAGATCCAAAATCTCGTCCGTCTCTTCTTTCTCCATTTCCATCACATTCATCACTTCCTTTTCTTCGTCAATTCGTTCATCAAGTTCTTTTTTCTCTTTCAAAAATCCCATTTTCATCAACTCCTTTCAAAACTTTTCACGCTGTTACTAAAACTTAATTTGAGATGCCTCCGGCGGGCCGTGAGCCACGACAGACATGGGTTAGCCGTGAGCCACGGCGGGCATTGGTTATGGCGGATCACGAAAGCCAGCAAACCCAGCTATCTCGCAATCACAATTATCAGCCGGATTCCCCGATCAGCTCACATCCGACGGTCACGCAGTGACCTCGGACGGGTACTGGAAACAACAAACTGGTGGACATTTCCACGAAACATTTCACCCATTGGGTGAAAACTTTCGAAGTAATTGCCTCCGGCGGCGGGGGCCCCCCCCGACGGCATTGGTTAGCCGGGAGCCCCGGCAGGCATAGATTCTGGCTGATTTCGAAAGTCAGCAGGAATCTTTTAATGATAGTCCATACCCCAAGAAAAATATCATGAGGGGGCCGCTGCGCTGCTGCTGGCCGAAGGCCAACCAACCTACAGTTGACCACCCCAAAAAAATCAGGGGAGCCGCCGCCGCTGCCAAGCCGGCCGGAGGCCGAACCAACAAAGTGACGTCCCCTCTCCCATGCCAGTTGGGGCGCCGGGGTCCTGGCTGGCATGGGTTATGTCCAAACCAAAAAACTTTTCACCCATTGGGTGATAACTTTTCTCATGCTTCAAAATTAGACTCTTCGAAATAATTATGTTCAACCCGATCAATTGTATCTTGAAATTTCCCGCCCCACCGGAGGCGTTCCAAATACCTTTCTTCGCGGTAATATCTTATTTTTTCTCCCCGGATCGGGTGTTCTCCGGTAACAAAGATCAGTGTTTCATCGTTATCCATAGTCAGGATCTCATCAACCGTCATCAGGGATCTTGAAATATACGATTCGCTGTAATTGATCTTGGAAAACACAGAGAAAATACCCGAAAAGCTATGCGATTTCTGCATAACCGTCTTTTTCCCCAGCTTCTTTTCAATGAGCCCAGGGGTCTTATCGTCATTAGGCGTGTAGAAAATGGAAATCCTGCAATTGGACAGGATGGAATTGTCTTTGGTATAGATGCTCGCCAGTTGATTGATATCCTGATAGATAATAAAAGGCTTGATTCCATACCCTGCCACATAGGCCATGGCCTTTTCCAATAGCTCAATTTTACCCAAAGCAGGAAATTCATCTATTAGGAGTAGAAGCCTGTGTCTGTAGCTTGCACGTCCATCTTCGATTTTCATTTGCCTTGTATGGTGATAAATGATTTGTGTTATGATAAGTCGCATCAAAACTGCCGTATTGGTAAGCTCAGACGGAGGAATCACAAAATACAAAGAAATAGGCCTTTCATGATTCATCAAGTCATCTATTCTGAAATCAGAATCTTCTGTGTTTCGCATGATTGTCGGAAACCCAAAAGGCTGTAAATTAAGTATTGCGCTTGATATGATACCCGATCTCTCCGGACCCGGCCGACCCAGCATATCAAAACCAGTTCTTGCCGCAATAGGGTGTATCCTTGGCTTTTCTTCACCCATGGCATCTTTAACAACAGAACCATAGATCTCGTGAAAGAGATTGATATCAGCAGTGGTATTGTGATAAGCTTTCGTCATCTCTTTCATAGCAGCCTCTATCAAGGCTTCGCTTTCTTCGTCGTCGAAACCTTTGAAATTCGCGGGTTTTACGAAATTCAAAACATCGGCCAATGAGGCACATTCTTTATCTTTCACGACATAGAGAACATGGAGAATGACACCGGTCAAGAAATTGACGCCACTTGGGGCAAAGAACCCATCTTTATCTTTTCCCGGTGCAATGATGATATTTGCAATCGCCATAGCATCTTGATATTCATAGACTGTCCCCTTTCTGATTTCCTGCAGTGGGTTATAATGACAGCTCACCAAATCTGTCGGCGCAAATTTCAGACAAAGTTGGCCCATTTTGCGCCTGTAAGCGCTGGTTATTTGCCAATTTTCCCCTTTGATATCGTTCACAATGACCGAAGATTTCCATGTGAGCAACGTCGGGATAATTACCGACACCCCTTTTCCTGATCTCGTGGGCGCTCCAAGTGCAATAGGGTGAGGCTCCAAGTCATAAAGTTCATGACCATAGAGATCGCGTCCGATTACAATACCATCAAGATCACGTTCAGGACGCCCGGCAAGGGTGACACTATAGACCTTATCTGTCCCAGCCTTTCGGAAAGAATCCCAAATCTCTTTCTTTGCCGGAAATAAAAGCATATTTCCGATCTCTTTTGTATTCGCAAAGCGGGCAGACCCATGGGTTGTGGGCTCTTCATTTTTCGAAAGCGAAAAAATCAATATTTCAGGCGTCAAAAATATCAACAGAAACAGACTTAACGATATCCCCACAGCAGCAGGCGCAGCCTTTTGATACCGGAACACCCAAAAGAATATCTGAAACGGGAAATAAAGATGGATATTCCCAATTTTCAGCCCCCAAAGATGCGGGTTATAATAGACGCACCGGGCAAAAATCTGTGTTGCGACAAGAGCCCCCACAAAAAAAGACGCCAAGATGATAATTGCCTCAACTTTTCTGTCATTCAGAGCTTCTTTGATTCCAAGCCTTTTGCACCTGTAAAAAAATCTTTTGACTGACTTAACCATAAGAATCACTTACTTGGTGTAAGGTTCCAGGATCATATCCGAATGAACCGAAATATTGATCCGTGCCCCTTGTGCAATTTCAATCGTGGGTTGTCTACCAAGGGCTTTTTCCGCGAACGAGTTTCCAATCGTTACAATCTCTTCTCCGGCGCCATTTGTAGCCCTACCTTCCCATGATCTTTCATCGTTATCCATAATGGCCGCTGCCGCTCCCATGGCAGAAGCCAACACAACGCCTTTCAGCAATTGCGCAAAATGATTATTCACTTTTCCGGTAAGCCCTGCTTTTCCTGTCAGATCAATGCCCTGCATATTTTCCAAATTGAGCGATGAACCATTCGGAAAAATTAACCGCTGCCAGATCACAAGAAGCCTGTTTTGCCCAAAAGTAACGTTCGAATCATAGGTCCCAACTACACGCGTCCCTTGCGGAATCAAAAGAAAATTCCCCGTAACAGAGTCAAATACATTCTCACGAACCAAAGCCACGATGGTTTTTGCCGGAAGATCTGAATTGATTGCCGTCATCAAGACAGCCGGAATGAATGATCCGGCTTTCAACTCATAGGGACTAATTGCAGGAATTGTGGTTGAACCAAGATAAAAATTTTGCGCTCGTTTCGATTCCAAGAATTTTACTTTGCTTCCTTGCCTGTTTTGGTCATAGTCTTCTGGCGACTGAGCCGCCCCGACATCTACAAGAGGACTGGGGGCGCCGTTACTTCGTCCCACGCTATTGAATGAAGGCGCTGCCTTTCTGGCCTGTTCAGATTCTTCCATGAACTTTCTCAAAAGTTCCTTCTTATATTCAGCCGTAGGATTCGCGTCAGCCGGGGCCATCCGGTAATCTTCCCGAAATTGAGACGCCGAAGGCTCCACTTTTCTTGTGAAATCTTTGACCTCAGGTATCGCTTCGTCCTCTCTATTTTCAGAATATGAAGCGAAAAAAGGATTTTCTGCCCTAATTTGCGTGTCCTCTTCCTTTGCGATACTGACATTGGCCTTTGATTTCCCGCTTGACGCTACAGTCACAATGGTTATTGCCGCAATCACCAGAAGCGGGACAAGGATAAAAACTTTTTTAACCTTCTTGGCTGAAGTATTTGCGTTTTGTGACCCGCCAACAGGTTGTGTTACGTTATTATTTTCTGCCATTTTCTTCGCCCCCTTACCTTCGTACCCGCGACGCACTGTCAGCCCGTCTTGTATAAGCGCCTTTTCGCTTGATTACAACCTCTTTTTTGCCTAACTTCAATGTCGCAGCATCAAACAGCCTGTCAATTACGATCGTATTTTCATTCATTCTGGAATTTACGATAGCCAAGTTCCCAGTCTGCTCGTCTTTGATATAGACAACCGGAATTTCTCTTGTCTTGACAGCTTCCCGCAAAATAATAAAAGTTTTTTCGCCATCATCAAATACCTGTTTTGGCGCGAAAAAGATTCGCTTGTTATTCCACTTATACTCATAATTGAGCTTATCCAACGATACCTTTGTCGTTTGGCCTAAGGTCGTGGCTGCTTTATTCTGAAATTTCATCTTCTCATCTTGCGGATAGAGAAATCTAACTTCCGGGTTATACCAATCATTGGCCGCATGCAGGAAAAAATTATACGACCTCTTATTTGTGTTGACCACAAGATTCGTTTTGATCCCTGCCAAAAAAGGCTTCACGGCTACAATCTGCCGTTCACCCTCAGAAGATCCCGTTTTCCCAACATCAATGACCCATCTTGCTGTATCTCCACCCGCTGTATAGATAATCTCTTCATCCGGATTCAAGTAAATCGTCGTGATAAACCCCGCCCGACAGTAAATCCGGTACATATCATCTTCGAAATAGACAAATCTCGTCGCAACTGATCGTTTCGCTTCTTTGATACCGCTTTTGATCTCCGGTTCTTTCATGGAATAATCCTTGTATTCGTTTCGGAGTTCTTCAGCAGCTTGATATTCCGCATAAATATTGACCCCATATTTTTCAATTGATTGCTTTACCATTTCATCAGTAATCACAACTTCACTGGCATGACCCGGTATCGATAAGACCAACGCCATCATAAAAAGCATGGCTAAATTCTGTAATTTCTTCACTTCGATTCTCTCCTTTGCTTATAGCTCATGGTTATACGAAAAATCTTTGATCATAATTCCCAAGGGATTAACCATGAGCGTCTTTTCATCAGTTGATTCTTTGATTTCAAATGTAAAAATTCCCGAAAATTTTTCTTTCTTCTCGACTGTCCCATTTTCGGCATACGACACTTCTTCCCATCGGGCTTGATATGAGTTTCCTGACATTTTGAGTATTGTCGATAACTTGACTTCCCGTGACCGCTTGTTTTTGAAATACTCATTCACATTATCTGCCTGCATATAAGCATTCAGTTTCTGCTGGGCTTGCGGTGTCAGGAACAAATACTGTTTCTCAATATTTTGTCCAAACAGAACATAATCCAATGGAACCGACCTCGTATCCTTGATATGCTGTCCCAAGACAGAAAAGATCATCTTATCCGAGGGTACATACTTCACGTGCGACAATTCCCCCACGTTTCGGATAAGCCCTTCCTTTTCATCTACCAACACGACATACGGCTCAACATATACCCTGTTAGATAGCCTCACATAAGCCGCGAGCATGCCTGCAAGCATCACAAACAAAACCAAACAGACCATCTGCCAGTTCCTTCGAGCCCGCGCCTGAATGAAAAGTTTATCGTAAAAGTGATCCTCACGAGGATTAATTTCTTTCCCTTTATACAAGGCCCCCGCATGTGGATCATAATTCAAAGTAGACATGACAACTCCTTAAAAATATAAAAAAATAACAATTATTAATCACAACGACGAAAAAAATTTCTTTTCAGTTTTTCTTACAACATTGTGGTTTCATTGATCGGTTCAGCAACAAAATCATTTTCACTCGTTGAGCCTCTGGCAGGCCGCGAGCCTCGGCAGGCATTGGTTACGGCTGATCGTAATAGCCAGCAAAACCTACTATCCAGCATTCCCGATCCGCAGACGGAAAAGAAACCAGCCCCAACAAAGGCAGCCGGACCATCCGGCCCGTCGGAGACACATAAAACTTTTCACCCATTGGGTGAAAACTTTCATCTGGATTGCCTCTGGCGGCGGGGGCCTCGCGGGCCGCGAGATCGCAGTAGTTATTGGCCAATCACACAAGCCTGATTATATCAATCATGTCAGATTTTCCCAGACTTCAATATCAAGTTCAGGGAGGATCCCACATCGAAATAACGGCCAACATCGAAATCCCGCCCCAACCCAGGCCCCCAGCGGCTCGCTGGCCGCCGGAGGCAACCCAATATATGGAAGAAATCTTTTCTTATGTCAGATCAACATCCCACCTGCATGACCAAAGAAAGAAGGTACCCAAGTTGCAGCGACAAAGCAGACCGCGATAGCAATGCAGATCTGCAAGAGTTTCTGAACGATTCCGCCCCCATGACCAAACATCAGACCCAGCATCAGCAAAATGACCGAAATGATTGATACCGTTCTTGCAGTAGGTCCTGCCAGATTATCCAATAACTTTTTAAGCGGCCCATCCCACGGCATCGACTCAGACGCCATAAGTTTTCTGCAAAGCACAACACCTAACCCAACCAAAAATAAAAAAAACATTTTCCAACGGATTTTACGTTGAGTCTTCCCATCATTCTCAACTTTTTTAATTTTCATTTCGAAGCAACTCCTTTTAGTAAAATTTTTGCATAGCGCCATTACACGCCATTGACAATGGTTAATAATTGTGATATCATATAATATACCATGGCAGTTAAACTTTGTCAATGAAAAATAAATTCAAGATTATTGATCGGGTCGTTCAACAAAAGAAAAATCCTGCATTGAGGTAATCGCAAAAAAATGTTGTCTGACTCCGGCGGCGGGGGAGCCCCCCGACGGCATTGGTTAGCCGGGGGTCCCGGCAGGCATCGGTTATGGACTGATCGTAATAGCCAGCAGAATTTGACTATCCAGCATTCCCGATCCGCAGACTGATTCCAAACCAACTCACATCCGACGGTCACGCAGTGATCTCGGCCGGGTACTGGAAACAACAAACTGGTGGACACTTCCACCCGCGAGCCGCTATTGGTGGGACACCTGATGTAGCCAATCGTAACTATCCCACTTTCACGATCAGCAAACGGATTCAGCATAACTTTACCCAAAAACTTTTCACCCAACGGGTGAAAACTAAGATCTCAGTCCTTAAAAGAGACTTTTAAGGCACGCTTACAAGTTTGCATAAAGCAAACTCTAAAACCTGCGTGAAATCCCGCCGAAATCTTCGGCAGGATTTGGGGTCAAGGCCTGCGGCCTTGAAAAAAGATTTACCCCCCTTGGAGGGGGGAGCGGAAGGAACAATTCTGTTTGTTTCTCGTACCCATGTATAAAAGAAAGGAGCCGTACCGTGGCTGAATATAGACTTAAATATAAGAAGGGCAAAGTTGGATCTGCCCGTCCTCACGCAATGTATATTTTGAGACAGGAACGCTACGCAGAACATGATGATCTTGTCCGTTTTGGATTTGGAAACTTTACTCCAAGCGACCGCATGTCAATTACCGATTTCTGGTTTTTGGCCGATTCTTTTGAGCCCGCAGGTTCAACAATCTACCGAGAATTTGAAGTCAATATCCCCGAAGAACTTAACCACGAGCAGGGGCATGAGCTGATTGAATCTTTTATCGCAAAAGAGATCCCCAACCAGCCTTATACTTACGCGATCCATGAGAAGAACGGCCGACAACATTGTCACCTTATGTTTTCAGAACGATCCTTCGATGGAATCAAACGCGATCCCGCCACTTTTTTCAAAAAATATAATCGGTACCACCCTGACCAAGGCGGGGCCAAAAAGAATCCCTATTTCCATAGCAAAGAGGCACTTTTGCATTTTCGAAAGTCATGGGAACAAGAGCAAAACAGAATCTTGCAAAAATACGGACACACCGCCAGAGTTGATTGCCGATCTTTATACGAAAGACGAAAGGAAGCTGTCGCCCAGGGCGACATGGAAAAAGTTGCCGAACTCGACCGGGAAGCCGTCAACGTAGACGGGAACATCTACGCCAAAGTTAAATTCAAAGGAATCGAATCATTGACAACTACTGAACGCGACCAATGGGACAGGTACCTCACGGCAAGCGAAGCCAAAAAAAGAAAGGAGAAAGGGCGTAACATAACCCCCAAACAAATCACCCCACAGCTTGACCTGAGCTCTACTCAGATCAAAGACCGAATCTCCGAAATCGACGCTAAAGATTACGACAAGATCGCCTTGGGGGTGCTTTCTCATAAGAAATATCAAACGGCAACCGCAAACCTCAAAAGATTGAAAATCGATTTCGGCCATCTGGACGTCTTCGAAGCCAAACGCCAAGAATATGAATCTCAAATCAAAGAAATTGAAGCCTTTCGGGGAACTGGCAAGTATAACCAGCTGGTCTTTTTCCTCAAACGAGAAAACGAAACTGAAAAGAAAAGGCTTCAATCAATCCTTCATACCAAGTTTGGGATTGACCCTGCTCATTTTTCTGCGACATCAGAAGATGAAGCTGCAACCAAGGCCGCCAGACAAAAGATTTTTGCCAGTTATGACGCCTACACACCTGAAAAGATCCGTATGGAGTACAGGTCTCTTTTATATAGGAATCCCAAAGAGGAAGCAACATATCGCGTGACCCAGTACCGAAACGAAACCCTCATATCAAACCTCTTGGCTTTGGAATCCGATCTGGTAAGCTGTCAGAAATCTATCCTATCCACCAAAGACACGACGCAAAAAGAAAAACTTGCGGCCGATATATCTGCTATCAATTCCAAAATGCTTTTTATCACTCAGGAAAATATCCGGTTATCAGATACCATCAGCAGTCTCCGGCCTGAAATTGAAAAAGAAACCCAAAACCGCCAAACTGACATCGCTATGCGTCTTGCTATAGCCCAAGAGATCTTGACCCAAAAGAACCTTGCACCCGAACCCCGTACCCCCGAAGAGATTATTCAGGATTACATCATGTGCCGATATGAGCTTCATACAAAAAACAAGCTCTACAGTTATTTCGCTCAAAAGAACCAAACAGAAGG
This sequence comes from Fusobacteriaceae bacterium, assembly GCA_031272775.1. NCBI lineage: Bacteria > Fusobacteriati > Fusobacteriota > Fusobacteriia > Fusobacteriales > Fusobacteriaceae > Fusobacteriaceae bacterium. Next base: position 62,260 of record JAISTB010000012.1, read on the forward strand.
GTATAGCCGGCCGCTTTACCTGCTGCGTTCTGAAATCCAGTTCCTACAGGCCGATTACAAAAAAGTCCAGGCGTCGTTCCGAAACCTCAGCCCCGAAACGTCCAACAAGATTATATTTGCCCGTGAACGTACCGTCCATCAAGAATTGAAATCCATCAGACGCGAAATAAAAGATCTTTCCATTGGTCCCAAATCAGCCAGTACCGAAAAGGATCTTCTTACCTTACAAAAAAAGGCCCGCGAACTTTCGACCCTCGCAAATATCTACCATGATATCATTGTGCGGAAAGCCGAGCCAAAAATCAATCGACGCCTTGACATGATCCACAAATCTCATGCAGACCCTGAAAAGCTCTACTTCAAAATGGCCGGGGCCCTCGATTTTACCGGAGAAAAAAAAGACAAGTCTCTCGAAATCAACTACCACGAATACGACGGCTACGACCCCGGAATGTAAACCTACCTCATTGAATGACGCCATCACTCTACTTGCCTCCGGCGGCGGGGGAGCCCCCCGACGGCCCCGGGAGCCCCGGGAGGCATTGGTTATTGGGTAGACGCGAAAGTCAGCTGAACCCAACTATCCCGCAATCGCAACCAGCCTCCGGAATCCACAACAAACTCACATCCGACGGTCCGATAGGATCCTCGGTCTGGGTACTAGAACCAGAAACAAACTGGTGGACACTTCCACCCGAGAGCCTCGGGAGGCAATGGTTATGGCTGATCTCTATAGCCAGCTTGACCCTGTATAGTGGCAGTCCCTACTCCCAAAGAAAAATCCCAGGGGGCCGCTGCGCTGCCGCTGGCCGAAGGCCCACAACAAACAGTTGACCAACCCCTAAAAATATCAAAGGGGGAGCCGCCGCCGCTGCCAAGCCGGCCAACGGCCGAACCAACAAACTGACGTCCCCTCCCCCATGCCAGTTGGGGCGCCGGGGTCCCGGCAGGCATGGGCCATGACACGTATGTCTCCGGCGGCGCGGGAGCCCCGCGAGGGCGTCGGTTATAGGCATTACTCCAAAGTCAGCAGTAGCTTTACACGAAAAATGACCAAAATAGCAGAAATTTCGAGATCCACCCAAATTCGAATAACACGAAAAATTTAAAAATCCAGCCCCAACCAAAGCCCCCAGCGGCTCGCTGGCCGCCGGAGGCAAGCTCAACAACCATGATCCTCACAACACAGCATTATTCCGCGCACAGATGGCACCAAATGAAACAAATTTTATTATTGATCTAATCCAGATTGACATGATCTGTCCGTAATTGATTGTGTTTTATCGCGGTATATCAGAACTTACATTACTACATCGAGGTTATTCAGAATGACGGCTACCCAGAGAAAGAAACTCAAACAGATAGTGTCCCTGAAAAAGAGGACACAAGCCTTGAAAAATCAAGAGAAATCAGCTGAACGGCAGGCCAAACGCTTGCGAACCAAAAAACTCATTCGTCTGGGCCTTCTTTGTGAGTTGACAGGCATAATATACCTTCCGCAAGAGCTTGTACTTGGGCATTTGATGAATTTCAACCGCACCTTTACCCCCACCATGATAGATGAAGGCAAACGAATCTTCGAGTCCCTCGACCAATACGACTCAACCAAGGCCAATTCCCTCACAACGGACGACCGCCGCCATCGTAACCATGACCTTATCACCTTTGGAGCCCTATTCGAGATCGCAAACCTCGACAAACCCCTCAACGTCTTGGCCGGATACCTTACCCAAATCACAACCTCCGACCAATACTACAAAAACACCTGCATACTCGAAGGAACAACCTATTTCCTCAAACTCAAACAAGAAAAACACCAAGCAAAAAAGGAACTCCTCTACTTCTGACCTACCTTGCCCAGCTCGAATGGCAAATTCCAACCATCGACACCCTCCGGCGGGGGAGCCCCCCGACGGCATTGGTTAGCCGGGAGCCCCGGCAGGCATGAGCTATTGGCTGATCACGAAAGTCAGCCGGAATCTGTCTATTGATAGTCCGTACCCCAAGAAAAATATCATGAGGGGGCCGCTGCGCTGCTGCTGGCCGAAGGCCCTCAACAAACAGTTGACCACCCCCAGAAAATATGAAAGGGGGCCGCCGCCGCGCAAAAAGCCGGCCAACGGCCGAACCAACAAAGTGACGTCCCTTCCCCCTTGCCAGTTGGGGCGCCGGGGTCCTGGCTGGCATGGGCATGTCCAAACACAAAAACTTATCACCCATTGGGTGAAAACTTTCGTCAAGATTGCCTCCGGCGGCGGGGGAGCCCCCCGACGGCATCGGGTGTGGCGAATCCCGAATGGCAGCCATGAACTATCAAGTGGAT